>DASXGF010000251.1:0-3750 GCA_036489275.1 Myxococcaceae bacterium
GGCGACGAGGGGGGCGAGGCGAACCAACGCCGAGACCGCTTGAATCGACCGGATGATCGCGCCGCAATCGCGGCCGAGGTCTAGGAGCGACGACCGAGCGTAGCCTTCGCTACGTGACGGAGGAGCGACGCGGAGCTCGGCCGCGAAGACCAGCGAGGGACGAGTCGATACAAGTGGTTTCGGCGTTAAGGAGCCGGGGGCGCCGGTCGTTCGGTCCGGTCCGCGTCTGGCTGCCCTCGCAGCTCCAGCGAGCCGCCGATGGGGAGGATCGACAGCGCCTCCTTCGGGAGGTGGCGCCGCTCCCACTCCGCCAGGAGGCGGCGCGGAGGCTCGTCGAGCGGCTCGTCGGTCAGCTTGAACGTCCCCCAGTGCATGGCCACCAGCCGCCGCGCGCCGAGATCGAGGAACGCCTGCACGGCGTCCTCGGGCGTCATGTGCTGCGAGCGCATGAACCACTCGGGGTCGTAGGCGCCGATGGGGAGGAGCGCGGCGTCGAGCCGAGGAAACCGCTGCCCGATGTCCTGGAAGCCGGCGAAGTAGGCGGTGTCACCCGAGTGGTAGACGCGCGCGCCGCCGCCCTCGATGACGAAGCCGCCCCAGAGCGCCTCGTTGACGTCGCCGAGGCTGCGGCGGCTCCAGTGCTGGCCCGGGACGAAGGTCACGGTCAGTCCGCCGAGGTGGAGTCGATCCCACCAGGCGAGCTCGGTGCAGGGCAGCCCTCGGAGGTTCTCCCGGGTGCCCAGCCCGGCGACCACCGGCGCGCCGACGCTCCGGAGCGTGGGGAGATCGAGGTGGTCGTAGTGGTTGTGGGTCACCAGCGAGGCGTCGATCCGCGGAAGCTGCTCGACCCGGAGCCCCGGGCCGGCGTTGCGAGCGATGAGCGAGATGCGGGGGCCGAGCGCCGGATCGACGAGGACCGACGTCCCCTCCCCCTGCACCAGGAAGCTCGCGTGGCCGAGCCAGGTGACGCGCAGACCCTGGAGCGGGGGCTGGCGGAGCAGCTCCTCGTCCGGCTCGACCTGGGGCACGGGCGCACGCGACGGGGAGTGGCGACGGCGGCCGGCGAGGCGATCCAGCACCATCCAGCGCAGCACCTGGCGGGTGGGCGCCGGGCCCGAGCCGTCGAGGTTCCTGAACCGGAGCGTGTCCGCCATGGTCCAGCAAGCTAACGTCCGCCCTCCGATGCGCATCTGGAAGGGCGTGAAGTTGTGTGCGGTGGCGACACTGGCCGTGGGATGTCAAGGACCTCCCTCGGCTCCGGCCGATGCGGGACCTCCGGCGACGGTAGCGGTGGATGCCGGTCCGCGGGTTCCCCTCGCGCTGGACCTCCTCGTCAATCTGCCGGACGGCGGCTCCGAGCGGCACGCGCTGCTCGGGCTGGAGACGCCGGTGGTCTCACCGGCTCGCCAGCTGCTCCTCGAGAGCAACCGGCCGCTCCACAACGTTCGGATCCGGGTCCTCGACGAGTCGGACCGGGCGCTGGCGTCCGACGACGTGCCCGAGGAGATCCCCACCGGGCTGCGCTACCGCATCGAGCTGCTCCACCCGCTCGAGGCCGGGCACCGGTACGCGGTGCTGGTCGACGCGCAGTCGGGCGCGACGTTCGACGACGGGTTCGGCAAGGAGGTCCCCGAGCAACGCCTGGAGTTCCGCACCGCCGGCGAGCGCGAGAAGGCGAAGCCCGCGCCTCCGAAGCGGAAGCGCCGTCACCGCTGAGTCGCGGCCTGGCGTGAGAACGCGCCGGGGTTGGCGACGAACCGGTCCCGGCAATGGTCGGAGCAGAAGTAGACGGTCCGCCCCTCGTGCGTCACGTGGAGCGTCTCGGGTCCGGCGTGGATGGACATGCCGCAGACCGGGTCCACCGCGGCGCCCTGTCCGGCCATCGCGGTGGAGGCCGACGCCCCCTCGAGAGCCTGGAGCCCCTGGATGTACCGGACGAGCGCGTCCACCTGGGCATCGCTCAGCTGCCCACGGTACCCGGGCATCGACGGGGGGTAGGTGGCCACGATCTTCGCGGCGGGATCGAGGATCGACTCGCGGAGGTACTCGGCGGTCGCAGTGGTGGTTCGCCCGTCGGCGAGCATCACCGGACGTCCGGCGAGGCCGGCGAGGCTCGGAGCGATGGCCGGAACGTCGTGGCACCCGGCGCAGCCGGAGCGGCGGTAGAGCGCGGCGCCGTCCTCGGCGGCGGAGGCCGAGGGAGCGCCCCCGCTCGTTGGGGCCTGCAGCTCGCCGAGGAGCTTCCGGGCATCGGGGACGAGCTGGTCGAACGAGTCCCCGTCGGTCGCGTAGAGCCCCCGGACGTGGCCGGTCCCGTCGATCAGGAACATCTCTGCGGTGTGCAGGGTGGCATCGGGGTCAGGCTGCCGCTCGACGAAGGTCTTCATCCCCTTCGACAGCGCCTCGAGGCTGGCGTGCGTGGTGGCGAGGAGCGTCCAGCGTGACTCCTCCGGCGCCCACCGCTTCGCGTAGGCCCGGAGCGCGTCGGGCGTGTCGCGATCCGGATCGACCGAGAAGCTGACGAACTTCATCCGCGGGTCCGCGATGGCGCGCTGCACCTGGACCATCTTGGCCGAGAGCACCGGGCAGACGCTCTTGCAGCTGGTGAAGATGAAGTCGGCGATCCACACCGAGCCCTTCAAATCTTCGGGGGTCCGCGTCTGGCCGTTCTGGTCCACCAGTCGGTAGGAGGGGACGGACCACAGCGTGGGCAGTGGCTCGTTCGCCTTCGCCCCGACCCGGTGGATGGAGGGGGGCAGGGGCCGCGGCTCGGAGGCGAGACGCTGCATCACCAGCTGGATGGCGAGCACGGTGAGGCCGGCGGCCACGGTGGCGACGATGAGGAGGCGGCGAGGCATGAGACGCCCCGTGGCCTACCTCAGAGGGGTGCCGCGGCGAAAGACGTGCGGCAGACGGACGCACGCCTCCGTCTCCCGGTCCGACCATCGCTACTCGGACCGATGAGCCCCCGGAGCCGGGCGGCGGATCACTGCCCCCCGCAGAAGACCTTCGGGTACGCGGTGCACTGGGACGCGGCGACCGTTCCCACCGGACAGACGCAGCTCCCGGCCGCGACGGCGTTCGACACGGCCCCGGACACCAGCGCGAAGGTGCAGGCGGGGCTGTAGGCCACGTCGCCACCGCATCCTCCGGAGCAGCACTCGGCGACCGGTCCGGCATCGGGCGTCGGGCATCCCACGACCGCGAGCGGGTGACTCGGCATGCAGACCGAGCACGCCGCGCCGGGCTGCCACATCTCTGGCCCCGGTCCGGCCTGTGGAAACAGCGAAGGCTCGACGAGCGCCGTGCCACCGTCGAGAAACGTGAGGCTCGAGCCGTTCCCCAGCGCGAGCGTGGTGCTGGAGGTCTGCTGCCAGGTCGTCGAGGTCAGGCCGGTCGAGTCGCACTCCGAGATCCAGAAACGGGCCACTCCATCGGGCTGGACGTAGAGCGTCGTCGCGACCGTTCCATTCGGCAGATGAAAGAAGCCCGGCGTGGACGCGATGGGGCCGTTCACCGGGCGGCCGGTCGTCGGCGGGGGCGGCCCACCCGCGTCAGGATCGTCGCCGAGTCTGGCCTGGCACCCGAGCAGCGAGAGCGGAACGAGCAAGACGGCGACACGCATGTCCGTCAACCCCCCGGTGAGCCCGTGGCAGTCTACCAGCGAAGAGCGCGCCCGGATGCTCTCAGCCGCCGGCGGGCGGCAGCAGCTCGGCCGGAATGGGATGGGCCGCATCTTCCGACTGCCAC
>DASXGF010000264.1:0-6451 GCA_036489275.1 Myxococcaceae bacterium
TGCATCGACGCCGTGCGGCGCACCATCTCCCTCGACACCGGAGGGAAGAAGTACCGGCTCAACGACAAGACGGCGGTGCTCCTGCTGCGGCCGCGCGGCTGGCACCTCCCGGAGAAGCACGTCACCGTGGACGGCACGCCGATCAGCGGGAGCCTGTTCGACTTCGGGCTCTACTTCTTCCACAACGCCCGCGAGCTGCTCGACCGCGGCACCGGCCCCTACTTCTACCTTCCGAAGCTGGAGAGCCACCTCGAGGCGCGGCTGTGGAACGACGTGTTCATCCACGCCCAGGAGACGCTGAAGATCCCGCGGGGCAGCATCCGGGCCACGATGCTGATCGAGACGATGCCCGCGGCGTTCGAGATGGAGGAGTTCCTTTACGAGATGCGAGAGCACGCCAGCGGACTGAACGCCGGCCGCTGGGACTACATGTTCTCCTTCATCAAGAAGTTCCGGAACCGGAAGGACAAGCTCCTCCCGGATCGCGCCCAGGTGACGATGACCGTCCCCTTCATGCGCGCGTACACCGAGCTCCTCGTCAAGTCGTGCCACATCCACGGCGCGTTCGCGATGGGCGGCATGGCCCCCTTCATCCCCAGCCGGAAGAATCCGGAGATCAACGAGAAGGCGCTGGCCAAGGTCCGCGAGGACAAGGTGCGCGAGGTCGCCGACGGCTTCGACGGCACCTGGGTCGCGCACCCGGACCTGGTCCCGACGGCGAAGGAGGTCTTCGACCAGAAGCTCGGGGCGAAGGACAACCAGACGGAGCGGCTGCGCTCCGAGGTTCAGGTGACCGCCGCCCAGCTGGTCGACCCGACCGTGCCGGAAGGGAAGATCACCGAGGCCGGCTTCCGCCTGAACGTCGACGTGGCGCTGCAGTACATCAACTCCTGGCTCCTGGAGAACGGCGCCGCAGCCATCTACAACCTCATGGAGGACGCGGCGACAGCGGAGATCTCCCGCGCGCAGCTCTGGCAGTGGATCCACCACGGGGCGAAGCTCGACGACGGGCGTCCGGCCACCGAGGAGCTGTACCGCACCACGCGTGACGCGCAGGTCGCCCGGCTGACCGAGGGGGGAGCGGGGCGTTACCGCGAGGCGGCGGAGATCCTCGACGGCCTGGTGCTCACCCGCGAGTTCCCCGAGTTCCTCACGCTGCCCGCCTATCGCTATCTCGACTAGGGTGGCTCCATGTCCGCGCCGTCGCTGGTCACCCCCGCTCCGGCCCCCCCGCCCGTTCCGGCGCCACCAGGCGTCGTCGAGCGGTTGATCGCGATCGTCGGCGACAAGAACGTCATCCGCGAACCGGTGGACTTGCGCACCTACGAGTGCGACGCGCTGACCAGCTTCCGCGCCGCGCCGAGCGTGGTGGTCCTCCCGGCCAGCACCGAGGAGGTCGCGGCAGCGGTGCGGGTCGCGGTGGAGGCCGGGATGCCCATCGTCCCCCGGGGCGCGGGCACCGGCCTGTCGGGCGGAGCGTTGCCCGTTCCGGGGTGCATGCTGCTCGGGCTCTCGCGGATGAAGCAGATCCTCGAGGTGGACCTGGACAACGGGTGGATCCGCGTCCAGCCGGGGGTCATCAACCTCGACGTGAGCAAGGAGATCTCCGCCGCGGGTTACTACTACGCGCCGGATCCCTCCTCGCAGAGCGTGTGTACCATCGGCGGCAACGTGGCCGAGAACTCCGGCGGCGCGCACTGCCTCAAGTACGGCTTCACCGTGAACCACGTCCGTGGCGTCCGGATGGTCACCGCCTCGGGCGACGTGGTCGACATCGGCGGCCCGGTGCTGGATCCGCCCGGCTACGACCTGCTCGGGGTGGTGGTGGGAAGCGAGGGGACGCTGGGCATCGTCACCGAGGTGGTGCTTCGCATCCTCCGCAAGCCCGAGGCCACCCGGACCTTGTTCGCCACCTTCCCCAGCACCACCGAGGGCGGCAACTGCGTCTCGGAGATCATCGGCGCCGGCATCATCCCGGCGGCCATCGAGATGATGGACCGGCTCGCCATCCAGGCCGCGGTGGCCGCCACCGGGGTGGACTGGCCGGACGTCGGCGCCGCGCTGCTGATGGACGTGGACGGGTGCACCGCCGAGGCCGAGCACACCGCCAACGTCGCGGTGTCCATCGCCCGTCGCACTGGCGCCCTCGAGGTGCGCGTCCCGAAGAGCGACGACGAGCGGACGCTGATGTGGAAGGGGCGGAAGAGCGCCTTCGCCGCGATGGGACGGCTGGCGCCCAACTACATCGTGCAGGACGGCGTCATTCCGCGGAACGACATCGCACGGGTGCTGGCGGAGATCGCCCGCCTCTCGCAGGAGCGCGGCCTCCGCGTGGCGAACGTCTTCCACGCCGGCGACGGGAACCTGCATCCGCTCGTCCTCTACGACGCCCGGGTGCCTGGTCAGGAGCACGCGGCCGAGGAGCTGGCCGGGGAGATTCTCCGGATCTGCATCCGCTACGGTGGTTCCATCACCGGCGAGCACGGCGTCGGCGCGGACAAGGCGCCGTACATGGCGGAGATGTTCAGCGACGCGGACCTGGACACGATGGCCAAGGTTCGCTGCGCGTTCGATCCGGCGACGAGCTTCAATCCCAGCAAGGTCTTCCCCACGCCCAGGCTCTGCGGCGATCGCCCGGGGCCCTACCGCCCGCATGCCACCGAGCTGGCCGGGCTCGCGGATCGCGGATGACCGCCGCCGCGGCGAGCCTCGACGCGCTGGCCGCTGCCCGGCAGGAACGTCCGGCCACCCTGGCCGAGGCGACCGAGGTGCTGAAGCGCACCGCCCACGACGACGAGCGAGTGCTCTTCCTCGGCGGCGGAACCGAGCTCTCCGTCGGAGCGCCGCCGGCCGCCGTGGACGTGGTGCTCGCCACCGAGCGGCTGGAGCGCATCGTCGAGCACGCGCCGCTGGACCAGATCGTCACCGTCGAGGCAGGAGTCCGGCTGGGCTCGCTCCAGGACCTGCTCGCTCGGTCCGGTCAGATGCTGGCCCTCGACGCGCCCTGGGCGGCGCGGGCGACGCTGGGAGGGCTGGTGGCGACCAACGCCTTCGGCCCCCTCCGGACGCGCTACGGAAGCATTCGCGATCTGATCATCGGCATCTCCATCGTTCGTGCCGACGGCACCGAGGCGCGCGCCGGGGGCAAGGTGGTGAAGAACGTCGCCGGGTTCGATCTCCCCAAGCTGATGGTGGGCTCGCTGGGGACGCTGGGCTTCATCGCCACCGTCACCTTCCGGCTGCACCCTCGTCCCGAATCGGCGAGATCGGTGCTCTTCGCCGACCTGGACGCCGAGGGAGTCCGGCGCGTCGTGCTCGTGCTGCGAGAGGCGCAGCTCGAGCCGGGTGCGGTGGCGGCCCTGGTCCACGAGGGTGGCGACGACCTGGGTGTCAGGTTCGACGGCCGGTTCGAGCTGGGGGTCCGCTTCGAGGGCTTCGAGGCCGGCGTGCGCCAGCAGTCGATGAAGCTCCTCGACCTCGCGACCCGCCAGGGCTGGGGCGCGGAGTCGCTCGGCGCCGAGATCGCCCGGGCGTTCTGGGCGAGACACGACGACGCCCGTGAGTCTCCGGCCGGGTTCCGGGCCAAGCTGGCCGCGCAGCCGATGGATCTCGAGCGGGTGGCCAACGGCGCCATCGGCTCGCTCTTCACGGCGCTCGAGGTCCCACGCTGCGTCTGTTACCCGACGCTGGGGCTAGCCTTCGTGGCCGGAGAGGTGCGGGTCCCCGGTCAGGTCGCCGCCGCGGTGAACGCCGCGCGCGACGCGGTTCCCGAGGGGAGCGTCGTCGTCCATGCCGCCCCACCCGAGGTGCGCGGCGCCGTCGACGTGTGGGGCCCTCCGCCCGCAGCGCTGCCGCTGATGCGGGCGGTCAAGGACAGGCTCGACCCGGGAAGGCGACTCGCGCCCGGGCGATTCGTGGGCGGACTCTAGGGAGAGCGCGGGATGGCCGAGCGAGATCTGGTCGAGGATTGCGTGCACTGCGGCTTCTGCCTGCCGCACTGCCCGACGTACCAGAGCTGGGGCGAGGAGATGGATAGCCCGCGCGGCCGCATCGACCTGATGCGCGGCCTCCGCGACGGGAAGATTCCCATGACGCCCACGGTGGCCTCGCACTTCGACCGGTGCCTGGGGTGCCTGGCGTGCATGACCGCCTGCCCGTCGGGGGTGAAGTACGACGTGCTCATCGAGGAGACGCGGGCGAAGGTGGAGCACACGCACCAGCGCTCGCCCGGGGAACGATTCTTTCGCGGGATGGTGTTCGCGATCTTCCCCCGTCCCGGGCGGCTGCGGGTCGTCGGCGCCTTCCTGCTGCTCTACGCGCGGACCGGGCTGCAGTGGCTGGTGCGCAAGAGCGGCCTTCTGCGGCTCCTGCCGACGAGCCTCCGCCAGATGGAGGCGATGACCCCGGAGATCGGCTGGGGAGATCTCGTGCGCGGTCTTCCCGAGCGAGTGCCGGCAACCGGTCCGGCACGGGCGCGGGTGGGTGTCGTCGCCGGGTGCGTGCAGCGGGTGTTCTTCCCCGGCGTGAACGACGCCACCCTGCGCGTGCTCGCCGCCGAGGGGTGCGAGGTGCTGGTCCCATCGGGGCAGGGCTGCTGCGGGGCGCTGTCGATGCACTCCGGCCGGGACGAGGAGTCGCTCCGCTACGCCCGGGCGCTGATCGAGCGCTTCGAGGCCACGCCGGTGGACGCCATCGTCATCAACTCCGCCGGCTGCGGCTCGCACCTCAAGGACTACGGGCGGCTATTGCGGAACGACCCGGCCTGGGCGGAGCGGGCGCGTGCCTTCTCGGCGAAGGTGAAGGACGTGCACGAGTTCCTGGTGGCGCTCGGGCCGGCACGGGCGGCGCGCCACCCCATCGCCGCCCGGGTCACCTACCACGACGCCTGTCACCTGGCGCACGGGCAACGGATCCGCAGCCAGCCGCGCGCCCTCTTGAAAGCCATCCCGTCCCTGGAGCTGGTGGAGGTGGGCGACGGCGAGCAGTGCTGCGGCAGCGCCGGGACGTACAACCTCTTCCAGCCGGAGAGCGCGGACGAGGTGGGCGAGCGGAAGGTGGCGGCGGTGCTCCGGACGCGGCCCCAGCTCCTCGCCTCGGCGAACCCCGGGTGCACGCTGCACCTCCAGCGCCTGCTGAAGGCCAGGGGGCTGAGCCTTCGCGCCGCGCATCCGGTGGAGATCCTCGACGCGTCGATCCGCGGCGTGGGGTTTCCGGCGGACGAACCCGGCCACGGAAAGGTCCCGGAGGCCGCACCGCGCCCGCCCGCGACACGGGCCGGCTGAAGCAAGCTCCGCTGCGCGAGGAGACCTGGCGGCTGCACGCTGCTTTCACCGAGCGCCTCGCCGGGCTCGGCTCTCTCCATGCGCTGGTCGGACCCGCTCCTCATCGCCCTGTTCGTCGCCGGGGGCGTGCACGCGGCGCCGGACGCCGGAACGCCGACCTGCACCCCGGCCTCCCGGGCCGCTGTGCAGCCCGAGCTGGACCGCCTCGCGCCTGCGCTCCGGGCAGCGCCCGGCGATCCGATGCTGCTCTTCGAGGAGGCCATCGCCCACGCGATGCTGTGCAATCGCACGACGACGCTGGAGCGCCTTTCCGCCGTCTCCCGGACCTGGGGCGGGCTGGATCCGGGCAACTTCCGCGGCTTCGCGTTTCTCCGCGGGGACCCGGAGTTCGACGCGCTGGTGCGAGACATCCGCGCGCGCAATCCGCCGGTTCTCTCCAGTCAGCCGGCGTTCGTCCTCGCCGAGCCCGGGCTCTTCCCCGAGGGCATGGCCTTCGATGCCGGCACCGGCCGCGTGTACGCCGGGAGCGCGGCGCGCCAGCGCCTCGTCTGGACCGATCGCTCGGGAACCCTGCACGAGCTCGTCGCTCCTCGGGCCGGTGGCCTCGGATTCCCCGCGGGAATGAAGGTGGACGCGCCGAGGAATCGCCTGTGCGTGGCGAGCGCGGCGAGCTTCGGCCCGGGACGAGAGCTCCCGGACGCGGTCACCGGAATCCTCTGCTTCGCGCTCGACGACGGACGACCGGTGAGAACGCTGCGACTGCCGGCGGGCTGGAAGGGGTTCCTGAACGATCTCGCGATCGACCCGGCGACCGGCACGCTCTACACGACCAACACCTCGACCGGGGCGGTGCTACGGGCCACGCTCGGTGACACGGATCTCCGCGAGCTGCTGCCCGACGACGCCGTCCCCGGGGCGAACGGCATCGCGCTCGACGCGTCAGGTCGCGTGCTCTTCGTGGCGGGCGACGAAGGAATCACCCGCGTCGACCTGGGGACGAAGAAGGCCGCGCGTCTGGAGCGCGCCGCCAGGGTCGTCGTCGGCAGCATCGACGGCCTCTACTTCTGGAAGGGCTCGCTGGTCGGGATCCAGAACGGCGTGCATCCGGGCCGCGTGCTCCGGCTCCAGCTCGA
Source organism: Myxococcaceae bacterium (assembly GCA_036489275.1). Lineage (GTDB taxonomy): Bacteria > Myxococcota > Myxococcia > Myxococcales > Myxococcaceae > RPRB01. Next base: position 6,416 of record DASXGF010000264.1, read on the forward strand.
CGGGCCACTCCGGCGAATCCAGCGCTGGGAGGTCCT
>DASXGF010000309.1:0-11202 GCA_036489275.1 Myxococcaceae bacterium
CGGGGTCACCACCGGCATCTCCGCCGCCGACCGCGCCCGCACCATCCAGGCCGCCGTGGCCCCCAAGGCCAAGCCCGGCGATCTGGTTCGGCCCGGCCACGTCTTTCCGCTGCGGGCGCGCGAGGGCGGGGTGCTGGTCCGCACCGGTCAGACCGAGGGCTCGGTGGACCTCGCCCGCCTCGCCGGCCTGTTCCCCGCGGGCGTCATCTGCGAGGTGATGAACCCCGACGGGAGCATGGCCCGCCGTCCCGAGCTGCAGCGCTTCGGGCGCAGGCACGGCCTCACGCTCCTCAGCGTGGCCGACCTCATCCGCTACCGGCTGCAGAAGGACCGGCTGGTGAAGCGGGTGGCCACCGCCGAACTCCGCCGTCCTCACGAGGGCGCCTGGACCGCCCACGCCTACCAGAGCGACGTCGACTCGGACGTGCACGTCGCGATGGTGAAGGGCGACATCACCGGGCCGGTGCCGGTGCTCACCCGCGTCCACCGCGCCTGTCCCGTCGCCGACCTCCTGGGCACCGCCGGCTGCGACTGCGGGAGCCAGCTGGAGCAGGCGTTCAAGGCCATCTCCGACGCCGGCCGGGGGGTGCTGGTCTACCTCCACAAGGCGGTGCGCCCGTCGTCCGCGCTCAGCTGCACCCGGCTGGAGGCCGACGAGGCCGGCCCGGGAAGCGACCGGAGCCGGCTCCGCGAGTTCGGGGTGGGGGCGCAGATCCTCAAGGACCTGGGGCTGCGACGACTGCGCCTGCTGACCAACAATCCCAAGAAGATCGTGGGCCTGGAGAGCTACACTCTCGAGGTCGTGGAGCAGATTCCCCTCACCCGGCCTCGCCTGCAGCGCCGGTCCGGAGAGCAAAAGCACTGACATGGCACGGGTGATCGAAGGCTTCCTCACGCCGCCGCAGGGGCGCTTCGCGCTCTGCGTGTCGCGCTTCAACGGCTTCATCACCGAGCAGCTGCTCCGCGGCGCCCAGGACGTGCTGATCCGGCATGGCGTCGCCGACGGGGACATCGACGTCTTCCGTGTCCCGGGCACCTTCGAGCTGCCGGGCCTGGTCCGCCGGGTCGCCGAGGGCGGCCAGTACGCCGGAGTCGTGGCCCTGGGCTGCGTCATCCGGGGCGGCACGCCGCACTTCGAATACGTCGCCGGCGAGGTGAGCAAGGGGATCGGCCAGATCGCCCTCACCGCCCCGTGCCCGGTCAGCTTCGGCGTCCTCACCTGTGACACCGTGGAGCAGGCAGTGGATCGCGCCGGGGTCAAGGCCGGCAACAAGGGCGCCGACGCGGCCATGGCCTGCCTGGAGATGGTGAACCTGTACGCCCGGATGGCGGAGGTCGGGAAGAAGCGCTGATGGGGGCTCGCCGCATCGGCCGGGAGCGTGCGCTCCAGGCCCTGTACCAGATGGAGATGAGCGCCCTCCGTCCGGAGGATGCCCTCGACACCGCCTGGAACGCCGAACCCGAGGGTCCGCCCGATCCCGAGGCGCAGCGTTTCGCCCTGGAGCTCGTCCGCGGAGTGGTGGAGCACCGGGAGGAGATCGACGGGCTCATCGAGCAACACAGCCACAACTGGCGGCTCGACCGGATGGCCCGCGTCGATCGCAACGTGCTCCGCCTCGCGGTGTTCGAGCTGAAGTGGCGGTCAGACATCCCGAAGAAGGTGACGCTCAATGAGGCCGTCGAGCTCGGCAAGGCGTTCGGGACCGAGGCCTCCAGTGCCTTCGTCAACGGGCTCCTCGACCGCATCGCCCTCGACGTGGAGGAGCAACGGTGAGCGCGCAGGTCAGCACCGTGCCGCTCACGCTGGACGCGCTGGATCCGCTGAAGGTGGACACCGTCTGCCTGTTCGTCCCCGAGGACGAGCGCCCACTCGGTGGGGCCGCGGGGTTCGTGGACTGGCGGCTGTGCGGCCAGCTCTCGCGGCTCCTGGTGGACGGCTTCTTCCAGGGGAGTCGCGGAGAGTCGCTGCTCCTGCCCTCGAGCGGACGCATCGGCTCGCCGAGACTGGTGGTCCTGGGGATCGGCCCTGGCGGCGAGGCGCTGCACGGCGGCGTGCTGCGGGCTGCACTGTCCCAGGCCGCGGACGTGCTCAACCGTGCAAGGGTGGACAGCGTCGCCCTGGAGCTGCCGGGCCGCGGAGCGATGCCAGCCCAGGAGCGAACTTCGGCCTTCGAGGAGGCATTCGCCCCGGCATTCCGGGGGGCTCGCGTCACGATCCTGTCGGAAGCGCCGTCGCGTCCCTCTCGGTGAGTTCACCGGCGAGCCGGACCTGCTAGGCTCCACGATCCGGCCGGGGAATGGGGTTCAAGGTTCTCATCGTCGAGGACTCGACCGCATCGCGGGAGTTCATCGCCTCGACCCTCTCTCAGATCGAGGGCGCCGAGGTGATCTGCGCGGGCAGCGGCTTCGACGCGCTCAAGCTCCTGCCTCGCTACCGCTTCGACCTGATCATCACCGATATCAACATGCCGGACATCAACGGGCTCGAGCTCATCAACTTCGTGAAGATGAATCCGAACTACCGTGAGACGCCGCTGATCATCGTCACCGGCGAGGCCCGGCAGCACGATCGCGAGCGGGGCATCCAGCTCGGGGCTTCCGAGTTCCTCATCAAGCCGCTGGAGCCGGAGCATCTCACCGAGCTCGTGCGGCGGTACTTGAAGATCGCGTGAGCCCCGCGCGCAGCCGGCCTCCACCGGAGTTCGCGTCCGAGGCCGTGGAGACCGCCGAGGCGCTGGGGCGAAACCTCCTGCTGCTCGAGAAGTCCGCCGCCGACCCGGACCCCGAGGTGCTGAACTCGGTGTTCCGCCAGGCTCACTCGCTCAAGGGCCTCGCCGCCACCTTCGGCCAGCAGCGGATGGCGGAGCTAGCGCACGCCGCCGAGGATCTCCTCGATCGCTTTCGCCTCGGGAAGGCCAAGCTCACCCCCGCGCGGCTGGATCTGCTGCTCGAGGCAGTGGAGCTCTTCCAGCGGCTCGCCGAGCAGCCGGCGAGCGTCCAGGACGAGGCGCGTGTGCTCGCGGGACGCCTCTCCTCGATCGACGAGGACCCGGAGCGGATCGGCGAGGACCCGCTGGATCGGCTCGAGCTCGGCCCCGAGGTGCGCCGGGTCCTCACCGAGTTCGAGGAGCACCGCCTGAGAGAGACGCTCCGCCGCGGCGAGCTGGTCTGGTCGGCGCGGGTGGAGTACCCGCTGGAGTCCTTCGACCGCGAGCTCGAGCAGCTCAAGGCGCGGCTCCGCGGGGTGGGCGAGCTGGTCTCCACCTTGCCCGGTCCGGCGGCCGACCGGATCGACGTCCTCTCCTTCGTCCTCATCATCGGTTCGGGCGCGGGCGAGGCGGCGCTGCGCGCGGTGTTCGGCCCGGTCCCGGTGGAGCTCCGGCCGGTGCCGATGCGCAAGGAGCGGCGGCCTGGCCCGGAGGTGGAAGGCGCGGGGCGTCCGCTCGAGGGCGGCGAGGCCACGGCATCCCGGACGCTCCGCGTGGACATCGCCCGCCTCGACGCGCTGATGGACGACGTGGGCGAGCTGCGGCTCATCGGCGAGGCCATCCGCGGGCTCTCCGATGCGCGCGAGCTCTCCCCGCGGGCCTGGACGGTGGAGATCCTCCGCGAGCACCGCCGGCTGGTGCGGCGGCTGGACATTCTCCAGGACCGGCTGCTCCAGGCGCGGATGGTCCCGCTCCGCCCGCTGTTCGACCGGATGCAGCGGCTGGTCCGCCGAATGGCCCGCGAGGCGAGCAAGGAGGTCGTGCTGGAGACCTCTGGCGCCGAGGTGCAGATCGACAAGCGGCTGGTCGAGGAGCTGAGCGATCCGCTGGTCCACCTGGTCCGGAACGCCATCGACCACGGCATCGAGCCCGCCGGCCTGCGCGAGGGCCGCGGCAAGCCGCGCACCGGGCGCATCCTCCTCTCGGCCGAGCAGCTCGGGGCACGGGTGGTGCTCGCCCTGACCGACGACGGCGCCGGGGTGGACTGGGCGCGGGTGCGCGAGGTGGCCATCCAGCGCGGGCTCCTCGATCCCGAGCGGGCGCGGGCCTCGGGCGAGCGCGAGCTCCAGGCGGTGCTGTTCAGCCCGGGGTTCTCCACCGCATCGGCGGTGAGCGCGATGTCGGGGCGCGGGGTGGGACTGGACGTGGTGAAGACCAACATCGCCGGCCTGTCCGGAGTCATCGACGTCGAGAGCCGGGCGGGGGAGGGGGCCACCTTCCGGGTGACGCTCCCGGTCACGCTGGCCACCGTGCGCGGGCTGCTGGTGGGCGTCAGCGGGCGGGTCTACGCGGTGCCCCTGAGCAGCGTCCTCGACGTCCTGTCCCACGACGGGCTCCCTGGAAGGGTGGAGGAGGGGCCCCGCGTGGTCCCGGTGAGGGGCAGGACCATCCCGGTGGTGTCGCTGGCCGAGACCTTCGGCCTCCCGCGACGTGCCGAGGGCGGGGTGTATCTGGTGGTGGTGGGCGTGGCCGAGCGGCGGCTGGGGCTGGTGGTCGACGCCCTCCATGGCCAGCGGGACCTCGTGACCCAGGCCCTGGGGCCGCGGCTAGGCCAGGTCCCAGGCATCTCCGGCGCCGCCGAGGTCGGACACCACCACACAGTCCTGGTGCTCGACGTCGGCGCGCTCCTCGACGAGGTCCTGCGCGGCCCCCCGTTGCTGTCGGCCCAGGCATGAACGGCGCCCCGACCACCGTGGAGGAGGTGCTGGAACGATTCCGCTATCGCCCGGACGAGGAAGCGCCCGGGCTGGCCGAGCTCCCGTCCTCGAGCGTCGCGCCCGACCGGCCGGAGGCAACCGACGAGCTCCAGCTGCTCACCTTCGGCCTCGGAGCGGGCGAGTACGCCGTGTCCCTGGGCACGGTGACCGAGATCCTCCGGGCGCGCACCCTCACCGAGATTCCCCGCGCGCGGCCTCCGCTGCTCGGGGTGCTCAACCTCCGGGGGACCATCACCCCGGTCTACGACCCAGCGCTGCGGCTCGGGATCCCGAGCACCGTCCCGCCCTGCGCCGGACCCGGGTGCGAGCGCCCGCCCCGGCCGGCCCGCATCCTGGTGGTTCGCACCGCGCTGGGGCCCGCGGGCCTGTGGGCCGACCGGGTGCGCGGGGTGCAGCGGGTCGCTCCGGGCGCCCTCGAGCGTCCCCGCGGCGGGCCGACAGGGGGGGTCATCGGGGTGCTCCAGTCGGCCGAGGCGTCGGTCACCGTGGTGGACCCGGAGTGGCTGCTCCGGTGAGCGACCAGTCCGCGGCGGTGGACGTCTGCGCCTTCTGGGTGGGGGAGGCGGTCTACGGCATCGACGTGGCACGGGTGGACGAGATCCTCCCCCGCGTCGTCCCGCTCCCCCTCGCCGAGGCGCCGCCGCACGTCGAAGGGGTGGTGCACGTCCACGGGACGGCGGTCCCCATCGTCGACCTCCGCCGGCTGCTCCCTTCCGGCACTCCTCCGCGGACCGCCAAGCCGAAGGTCATCCTCGCCCGTCTCGGCCGGCGGCGGGTGGGGCTGCGTGTCGACGGGATGGCGGGCGTGCGGCGCTACACGGTGGCGGAGATCCGGCCCGGCGGGCCGACTCCGGGTGTGCTCGCCGTCACCACCGACGAGTGCCGGTTGCTCGATCTCCGCGGATTGCTCGCAAAACGCCCTGCGAGGACCCAACCAGGACTGTAAACTGGTGTTCCGTCCGCCGATGAGAGGCTTTCGCGTCCTGGTGGTCGACGACTCCCGCGCCGCGCGACAGGTGCTCGTCGCGGCGATGACCTCGCTCGGCTCGGGAACCTGCGACGAAGCCTCCGACGGGGCCGAGGCCCTCAAGCGCTTCGCGTCCGGGGAGTACGACCTGGTGGTGACCGACGTCCACATGCCCCGGCTCGACGGCCTGAAGCTCATCCACCACATCCGCTCCGGGGCTCGCCACGCGCAGGTGCCCATCCTCGTAGTGACCACGGATCGCACCCAGGCCGAGCGGGCGCGGGCCCTCGGCGCGGGGGCGAGCGCCTTCCTCTCCAAGCCGGTCGGACCCGAGGACGTCAGCAAGGCCGCGGCGTCGCTGCTGGCCCCCCCGGGCTGAGCGGTCAGCTCGAGGCGCGCGCGCCCTCGTTCTGGAGGTACTGGTGGACGAAGGCGATGGCCATGCTGCCCTCGCCGACCGCCGAGGCCACGCGCTTCACCGGGCTGTAGCGCACGTCACCGCAGGCGAAGATGCCGGGCACGCTGGTCTCGAGAAGGTACGGGTCCCGCCGGGCCGACCAGCGCCCTCCCTTGGTCAGGTCCGCCCCGGTGAGCACGTAGCCCCGCGCGTCCCGGGCGATCTCCGGCGGAAGCCAGTCGGTCTCGGCGTCCGCGCCGATGAACACGAACAGCCCGCCGCACGTGCGTCGCTCCACCGCTCCCGTGCTGCAGTCGCGCACGTCGATGGCCGAGAGATGATCGTCCCCGTGGACGGCGCGGACCTCCGCGTGGACCGCCACCCGGACGTTCGGGTTCGCCCGGACCTGGTCGACGAGGTAGCGGGACATGCTCTTCTCCAGCGCATCGCCGCGGACCAGCAGCGTGACGCTGCGGGCGTGGCTGGCGAAGTGCAGCGCTGCCTGTCCGGCCGAATTCCCGGCTCCGATGAGCGAGACGTCGAGCCCCTGGGTGTTGCCGACCTCGCTCCGCGCGGCCCCGTAGTACACGCCCTTGCCGATGAGCCGATCGATGCCCTCGATGGCGAGCCGCCGCCAGCTGACGCCGGTGGCGAGGATGATGGTTCGCGCGCGTAGTACCTCGTCCCCGTCGAGGAAGACTTGCCTCGTCCCGGGCTCGACGCGGAGGATATGGCGGGTGACGAGGATCTCCGCCCCCAGCCGCTTCGCCTGGTCGAGCGCACGCACCGCCAGCTCGTCGCCGGACACGCCGTTGGGGAAGCCGAGGTAGTTCTCGATCCGTGACGAGGTCCCCGCTTGTCCGCCGGGGGCCTCGCGCTCGACGACCAGCGTCCGGAGCCCCTCCGAGGCGCCGTACACCGCCGCAGCCAGCCCGGCCGGGCCGCCGCCCACGATGATGGTGTCGTACTCCGCCGCGAGCGCCGAGGTCTGGAGCCCGAGGTGATTCGCCATGTCCCGCAGCGAAGGCCGGACCAGCATCGCTCCGTCCGGAAAGCCCAGCGCCGGCCCCTGCCCGTCGGCGGTCCAGCTCGGCCAGCGCTTCGCGAGCTCGGGCGTCTCCGGGGTGACCCAGTCGAAGACCACCTGGTTGCGCCCCAGGAACCGGCGCAGATCATGACAGGCGGGGTCCCAGCGGTGCCCGACGACGGTGACCTGGGGTGTCGGCGCCTTGGCGGCCAGACCCTGGAGCCCACCGAGCCGTTCCCGCGCCAGGGCGCCCACCGCGACCGCGATCGCCGGCGCCGATGCCGCGACGACGTAGTACTGCCGGGCGTCGAGGCGCAGCACCCGCGACGGCTCGGAGGCGCGAAAGCTCCCGGGGAAGGCGGCGCCGAGGGTGATGGGGACCTCGCCGAAGATGGTGCCGGGGAGGCGCCAGCCGATGTTCTTCTCCCCGCCCTCCATCCGCTTGGTGACCTCGATCTTCCCGGAGATGACCGCGAAGAGCGCGCGCTCCTCGCCCTCGTGCACGGCGTACTCGCCGGGTCGGAGGTGGACGTCGGCCGCGGCCTGGGCGACCCGCTCACGGTCGGCGTCCGAGAGGCCGGAGAAGAGCGGGATCGCGGCGATGTCCTCCGGCGTGAGCATGGAGCGGACACCCTACTCCAGGGGAGGCGGGGCGCAGGCCCGGACGAGCTCCGGTGCGAGCGCGTCCAGCAGGAGGTCTCGCTGCGCCCCGTCCGCCCCCCGGACGCGGACCGACCCCTTCGCCTCGTCGCGCGGCCCTGCCGCGACCAGGTAGGGGACGCCGAGCCGGTGGGCGTCGGCGACCTTCCTCGACAGCGCCTCGTCCCGGTCGTCGAGCCGCACCCGGAGGCCTGCGCCTTCCAGCACATGGCAGGCTCGCCGGGCGTGGTCGGCGCCCCCGGAGTCGAGGCTGGCCACCACCACCTGCTCCGGAGCGAGCCACGCCGGGAGTCGCCCGCGGTGGTGCTCGAGGACGATTCCGAGGAATCGCTCGAGGCTGCCCACCAGCGCGCGGTGGAGGACCACCGGTCGATGGCGGCCGCCGCTTCCGTCCGGGAAGCCGAGCTCGAACCGCTCGGGAAGGACCAGGTCGACCTGGATCGTCCCGCACTGCCAGGCGCGTCCGAGGCGGTCGCGGAGGACGAACTCCAGCTTGGGCCCGTAGAATGCGCCTTCCCCGGGCTGGTGGAACCAGGAGAGACCGGCCGCGCGCGCCGCGTCGGCAAGCAGCGCCTCCGCCCGGTCCCACACCGCCTCGTCCCCGAGCCGGTTCGGCGGCCGACCGGAGAAGGCGACCTGGACGTCGTCGAACCCGAGGGCCGAGTAGAGGCCGCGGACGCTCTGGACGAACCGGGCGAGCTCGCCGGCGACCTGGTCCCCGCGGCAGAAGACGTGGCCGTCGTCTTGCGAAAACTGGCGGAGCCGGAAGAGGCCGTGGAGAGCGCCCGACGGCTCGTCCCGGTGCACCAGCCCGAACTCCGCGAGGCGGAGCGGCAGGTCGCCCCAGCGCGGCCCGAGACGGCGGACCAGCTCCATGTGCCCGGGACAGCTGACCGGCTTCAGGGCGCGGGCCTCGCCTTCCACCAGCAGCATTCCCTGACGGAAGACGCTCCAGTGGCCGCTCCGCTCCCAGACCGGCTGGGAGAGGACCTGGGGACTTCGCACCTCGCGGTACCCCTGGCGGAGGACGATTCTCCGGAGGTGGTCCTCGAGGGCGCGGAGGAGCTGGAGGCCGCGGGGGTGCCAGAAGACGCTCCCGGCCGCCTCTTCCTGAAGGTGGAACAGCCCGAGGCGGTGGCCCAGGGCGCGGTGATCATCGTCGTGCAGCATGGTCTGACTCCGGTGCGAGGCCCGGGGTGACCGGCAGGACGGGAAGAGGGCCTCGAGCAGGACGCCCCGCCGGAACCACGGGCGGGACGGAACGGCGTGCTCGAGGGGGTTCAGGCCACCGATGCACACACGACGCTCCGACCCGCCTCGCGGGTGGTGGTCGTGGTGGTGGTGGTGCCGAGACTCCTCACGGAGGGAACGGATAACGGGGGAGGGCGCCGGCCGTCAACCGGGGGGCGCCGTCCCCCGCTGGGCGAGGGGCGACAGGCCCGAAAGGACTGGAACCGGCAGGAAGGTTCAACGACGGATCGGCTGGAGCTCGGTCCAGTTCCCCTGGAGGACCTGCCCCGGGTTGCCCGCGGAATCGCTCATCACGTACTCCCCGTTTCCGCTCACCCAGGCATGCGCGTACTGGTTGCTGAGCTTCACGTCCTCGCCGGTGCGCGGATCGTGGAACGTCTGCACGCCGCGCATCGCGTCGCTGAAGTGCTCGGCGTTGCGCGCCTCGGAGCGCTGCCGGTTCTCATAGCCTTCGCGGATGGCGCGGCGTTGCTCCTCTGCCGACTGGGCGATGATCTTCGACCGGTCCCGTGCGCTCTGGACGTTCGACGCGCTCATGTTCGCCTGCACCTGCGTCACCCGCGCCTGCCAGGTCGGGTCCACCCGGACGGTGGAGAGGACGGTCCGGAACAGCTTCTCGTGGCCGGAGAGCTCCCCGGCGGGAGCGCGGAGTGCGAAGAGCTGATCGGCGGTCGACTGGTACATCGCCGACTGGGCCATCTGCCCCGTCCCGGAGTTCATGGACGGCATGGCGGTGGACCGCACGAACACCACCGCGGTGAGCCACTCCTCGGCCGGCGGCTTTCCCTGGGCGAGCTGGATGCGGGCCCGCGCCTGGTCGGCTTTCAGCCGCATCTGGACGCCGGCCTGCGCGGCCAGGGCCTGCGCCTGCTTCACCTGGGCCTGCAACGGTGGGTCGAGCTCGGGGATGGGCTCGATGCCGAGCAGCTTCGCCCCTCGGCGGAGGCGGGGAACGGCCACGCGGGCCAGGAAGTCCCGGGCGCTCATTGGTGGCCCGACCTCGGTCTGCGCGCCGCCCATCCGGGCGGACATCGCGTTCTGGCTCTGGATTGCCTGGCGCATCATCGCGTCGTCGGCCCAGGCCCAGCTCCAGCCGGGGAACATCTCGATGGCCAGTCGACCGTCGGGGCTCGCGGCGCGGAAGGCGAGGTGAACCAGCTCCGAGGGGTCGCCGATCTTCTGCGCGTAGCGGATCTGGCCGTCGAAGCTCCAGTCGGTCGGGACGAGCATCGACATCGCGGGCATCGGCTTCTCGAAGCCCTGACGGTCGATGATCTGCACCCGCTTGAGGCGGAGGTAGCCCGGCTCGGCGCCCCGGGCGGCGAGGGGAACGACCAGCAGGATGGAGATCAACCGGATGAGGTCCACCGGACCTCCGGCGCGACTCGGCCGATCAGGCTCCGCGGACACGCGACTTGCAAGGCCGCCGACGTCGCCGCCTCGCCCGGCCACGCAACGGTCTTGCGCGCGGTACGCTGAGCCCGCGCGTGGAGCCTCTCATCGAGCGCTACGGGCTGAAACCGCACCCCGAGGGCGGCTGGTACCGCGAGACGTACCGCGCTGCGCGGACGCTGCCGGGGACGGAGCGGAGCGTGTGCACCGCCATCCTCTATCTCCTGGCGGCAGGACACCGCTCCCGCCTCCATCGCATCGACGCGGACGAGCTGTGGCACTTCCACCGGGGCGATCCACTTCAAATCATCGAGCTCGTCACGGGTGCGCCGCCGCGGGTGCACGTCCTCTCCGCCGACAGCCCTCAGATCCTGGTGCCGGCACACACCTGGTTCGGCGCCCGTCCGGCCCCGGGCTCGCAGTGGACGCTGGCCGGGTGCACGGTCTCGCCGGGGTTCGAGTTCTCGACCTTCGAGCTGGGCGAGACCGAGGCGCTCCTCGCGCAGTTCTCACTGGCGCGCGAGGAGATCCTCTCGCTCCAGGGACGTTGAGCCCCGCGCTCCCGTCACCGGATGGCGACTGGCGGGACCGGGATGAAGGTCGTTCCCCGACGGTTGCTGGCTCCATGGCAGACCCCGGACTGGCACCCAGCGAACGAGGAACCAGCTTGCGGAAGCTCGCCATGCTCCACCGCGCCACGCTCCTGGGCTTCCTGATGCTTGCTCCAACCGCACACGCCGCGCTCGGCGAGGGTCGTGACTCGGTGCAGGCCGACTCCCGCGCGCTCGGCGCAGCGACCCCGG
>DASXGF010000346.1:0-9788 GCA_036489275.1 Myxococcaceae bacterium
GTGCGAGAAGAGGATGTCGGCCGCGACGGGCCGGTCGGTGTCTCTGAGCTGCTCGCCGAGCCCGCGGATGCCCGACCCGGCGTCCAGGATGATGCGGCGGCCGCCGGCGCGGACCTCGAGGCAGGGGGTGTTTCCGCCGTACCGCTTCGTCGCTGTGCCGGGTGCGGGGACCGATCCACGCACTCCCCAGAACGTGACCTCGAAGCGGTCCGCCGGGGCGCGTGCGTCAACCGGCCTTCGCCGCGTCCTCCCCGAAGAGCTCAATCAGGTGTCCCGTGCGCTCGCGCTTGGTGCGCAAGTAGTCGACGTTATGCGGATTGTGCGCAGCGGGGGAGGGGATTCGACCGCGGACGGGGATTCCCTCCTCCACCAGCCCCGCGATCTTCAGAGGATTGTTGGTGATGAGATCGACGCTGCGCACCCCGATCAGCCGGAGCATGTCCGCGGCGACGTCGTAGGTGCGGAGATCGTCCGGGAAGCCGAGCTCGCGGTTCGCCTCGTAGGTGTCCAGCCCGCGGGCCTGCAGCGCGTAGGCCTTGATCTTGTTTCCGAGGCCGATGCCCCGGCCTTCCTGGCGCAGGTAGAGGACCACGCCTCGACCGCGGGTGGCGACCAAGTCGAGGGCCCGATCCAGCTGTTGACGGCAGTCACACTTGAGGCTTCCCAGCACCTCGCTGGTGAGGCACTCGGAGTGCACGCGAACCGGAACGCCCTCCTGGCCGAAGACCTCGCCCATCACCATCGCCACGTGCTCGTGCTGGTTGCGGCGGTCGCGGAACACGACCACCCGGAAGGTGCCGCGGGCGGTGGGGAGAGGTGCCTCGGAGTACAGCTCGACCACGTGGCTGCGACGGGTCAGGGGCTGGGGGGAAAGGCTGGACATGGTCGACGTTTCTCGGGGGGCTCCCGTCCGGATCGACGGTTCTACAGTCATTGGATGCTCGGGAGGGGCCTCCGTTGCTAGGGAGCCCACCCCACCGGCAGCAACTCGACGCGGTCTCCGCGCTTCAGGCTCATTGCATCCATTGGAAAATGCAGCAGATGTGTCGCCGATGCCGCCGAGCGGACCGCGCCCGACGTCTGGCTGGGAAGAGGGTCCGCCCAGGGTTCGCCCTCCCGCCAGGAGAGCCCCACACGGACGAAGTGCGCCAACCCCTTGTTTTTCTTGATGTCCACGCCGCTGCGCGCCTGCACAGGAACGGGTAGCGGTGAACGCCAGCCCACGAGGCGGCGGAGCGCGGGCCGCACGAAGAGCTCGAAGGTCACGAGTGACGAGGTGGGGTTGCCGGGGAGCGCGAAGACCCGCGTCGCGCCACGCCGTCCAAATGCCAGCGGCTTGCCCGGCCTGATGGCCACGCGCCAGAAGTCCATCTCCACGCCGAGGCGCTCGAGCGCGGGGCGGACGTGGTCGTGCTCGCCGACCGACGCGCCGGCCGAGGTGAGGATGACGTCGTGGTCCAGCGCGCTGCGGATGAGCTGCTCGACCTCCTCGGGGCGATCGCGCGCAATGCCGAGCACGACCGGGTCGCCGCCCGCGCGGCGCACGCCGACGGAGAGCGCCACCGAGTTGGTGTCGACGATCCGTCCGTTCGGCTCCTCGTCGGGCCGGCAGAGCTCGTCGCCGGTCGCGATGATTGCGACCCGCGGACGGCGCGGCACCCGCACCGAGGTCATCCCCTGCGCGGCGAGCAGGGCGAGTTCGGGGATACCCAGGACCGTTCCCACGGGCAGCAGGACCTCGCCCGCGCGGGAGTCCTCGCCGGCGTCCCGCACGTTCTGCCGCGGCGCCGCGGGCTCCTGCACCTCGACCTGACCGAGGCCGGGGCCGGCGAGGGCGCGCGTCCGCTCCTGCATGACGACCGCGTCCGCGCCTGGAGGCATGGGCGCGCCGGTCATGATCCGCACCGCCTCGCCCGGCCCGACGGGGCGGGTCGGCTGATCTCCGGCGTGCACGACCGCGACGACCGGGAGCGTCACCGGGACGCGGGCGACGTCCGCGCTCCGCACCGCGTAGCCGTCCATCGCCGAGTTGTCCCACGGCGGCTGCGTGCGCCGGGCGAGCACCTCGGTGGTGAGCCCGAAGCCGAGCGCCTCCTCGAGCGGCACCCAGGCCTCGGTCAGCGGAGAGAGATCGTGGAGGATGCGCTCCTGCGCCTCCGGAGCGGGCAGCGGCGGCAGCTCGGCCATGCCGCTCTCGTAGCGCGAAGGCCCTGAATTCTCAATTTTTCAGAGGGTTTACGGTTGACAGCGTCGGAGGTGGGCGTTATGTGCCCGCGCACATCCACGTGGCGAAGCCCAAGCCCAAGACGAAGTCCGGCGCGGCAAAGCCTGGCTCACGAAAGAACGAGGCCCGCCTGGGGCTCCTGAAGAAGGCATCGGCCAAGGTCGCCAAGGCCGCTGTCAAGCTGGTGAAGTCGGCGACGAAGCACCCCCATCCCCCGAAGGCAGCCTCCGCTCCCGTCAAGGCCAGCAAGAGCGCGCCGAAGCACCCTGCGCGTCCGGCGAAGCCGGCGACCGCGCCGGCCGGAGCGCGCGCTCCCGCTCCGGAGAAGCCGCGTCCCCGCGCGACCAAGCTTCCGCCGGTCGGCGAGCCTCTGACCAAGCGCGAGCTCGAGCAGATCCTCACCCCTGCGGCCGGCCGTGGCGTCGGCGGCGAGGGCAGCCTCAAGGGCCGGCTCGTGGTGAAGGACGGGATGCCGTTCCTCCACGTGATTGGCCGCGACAAGCGCGAGCTGGTGTTCCTGCTCCAGGGGCCGGATCAGGAGGTCCTTCCGGCCTACGTGGACCACAAGGTCAGCGTCACCGGGCTCATCAAGAAGACGCACAACTACGGCGGAACGGTGGACGTCCGGAAGTACACGGCGAAGCGCGCCGACGCCGAGCCCGCGCCCGAGCCGGCGGTGGAGAAGCTTCGTTACCTCTCTCCTGGAGAGGTGGAGCAGATCGGCAGCCCGGGCATGGGCGCGGGAATGCGGGGCTTCGCCTCGGTGCGCGGGGCGCTGGAGATGTCCGGCGACGACTTCATCCTCGTGGTCTCCAACGCCGGCACCCGGCAGCAGGTCACGTTCCGGCTCGGCGGCAAGATGCCGAAGAGCTTCCGCAAGAACATCGGCCAGCCGGTGCAGGTGATCGGCGTGGTCCACAAGGAGTCGGGCTGGGGGGGCACCGTCGAGGTGGAGGGCGCCGAGGTCCGTCCGGGGGATGCCCGCAGCATGTCGCGGGAGGCGCTGGAGGTGCTGGAGGTGGACGGAGTCCCGGACGAGGGAACTCCGCTGGACATCCGCATCGGGCAGGGGCTCGCGGTGCGCATCCCCGAGCGTGCCGGCTACACCTGGGCGGTGGAGCCCACGGTGGCCAAGCGCATCGGGTTGCGCGAGGCGAACTTCATTGCCGCGTCGAGCGGCCCCGGGACCCGCGAGTTCTTCTTCACCCCGCGAAACCCCGGGCAGTACGACGTGGATTTCTTTCTGGCCAAGGTCTTCGCCCCGGCACAGGTGGCGAAGACGCAGCGGCTGACCGTCGCCGTCCGGGGCTGAGTCCCGCGGCGGGGGAGCATTCATGGCAGCACGCTTCGACAGCTCGGTCCTCCTGAGGACCCTGGAGAAGGCCGACCACCCACTGGGGGTGGCCGAGCTGCTCCGGTTCGCGGGACTGCACGCCGGCCAGCGCACTGACCTCAAGCGGACGATGCGCGCGCTGGTGAAGGAAGGTCGCGTCGAGCGCGCCGGGGAGCGGTTCTCGCTGCCCGGGCGGAAGGCGCCGGCCAAGGACGGCCATCGGCAGGGTCAGGGCGGGCGCGGGCACAAGCTGCTCGAGGGAACGCTCAGCGTGCACCGGGATGGCTTCGGCTTCGTCGACGTCGGTCTCGAGGAGGACATCTTCGTCCCCCCACACGAGGCGCGCCGGGCCCTGGACGGGGACCGGGTGAAGGTCGAGGTGATGACCGCCCGCGGCAAGTCCGAGGGGCGAATCGTCGGCGTCGTCGACCGGCATCGGGAGGCCCTGGTCGGCACCTACGTCGAGCGCGGGACCGAGGCGCTGGTCCGCCCCCACGATGCGTCGATGCCGGCCCCGGTTCGGGTGCCCCGGACGCAGCTCGCGCGGGACGGCGACGTGGTGACGGTGCGGCTCGGCGTGGGCGCGGATCTGCTGCCGCCCGGGGGGCTGGTGGGCGAGGTGACCGGCTCGCTCGGGCGACCGGGAGATCCGTCCCAGGACGTCCTGGCCATCGTCTTCTCCCAGGGATTCTCCGAGGCCTTCCCGCCCGAGGTGATGGACGAGGCCGACCGGGTGCCGCTGCACGTTCCGGCGACCGAGGTGCACGAGGGCGGCCGGAAGGACCTCCGCGGGCTCTCGCTGGTGACCATCGACGGCGTGGACGCGCGCGACTTCGACGACGCGGTGTACGCGGAGGATGCGCCCGGCGGAGCGACCCGGCTCTGGGTGGCCATCGCCGATGTCAGCCACTACGTGCGTCCCGGCTCGGCGCTGGACGCGGAGGCGTCCCGGCGCGCCACCTCGGTCTACCTGCCCGACCGGGTACTGCCGATGCTTCCGGAGCGGCTCTCCAACGGCATCTGCTCGCTCCGGCCAGACGAGGACCGGCTGTGCCTGGTGGCGGAGATGGTGTTCGACGGGAACGGCAGCCGGACCGCGACCGAGCTGTACCCGGCGGTGATGCGGAGCGCGGCGCGTTGCACCTACGACGAGGTCCAGCAGGTCATCGACGGCGAGCCGGTCCCGAACCGCGACCGGCTCCGCCCACTGTTCGAGCGGCTGAAGCGCCTCGGCCGGACGCTCCGCAAGGTGCGCGAGCAGCGCGGGGCCATCGACTTCGATCTCCCGGAAACCCGACCGGAGCTGGACGACGCTGGGCGCCCGGTACGGATGGCGCGACGGGAGCGGAAGGAGAGCCACCGCATCGTCGAGGACTGCATGCTCGCCGCGAACGAGGCGGTGGCCGCGTACTTCCAGGAGCAGGGGCTGCCGTCGGTCTACCGGTTCCACGGGGAGCCGGACCCGGACAAGCTGGCGGCGTTCGGCGAGCTGGCGCGGGCGCACGGCTTCACCGTCCCCGGCAAGGGCGAGCCGACCTCCCGGGAGCTGAACCTCTTCATGCGCGGGCTGGTGGGCCATCCCGGGCAGCGGGCGCTGAACCAGCTGCTGCTGCGGTCGATGATGCAGGCGGTGTACTCGCCCGACCAGGTGGGCCACTACGGCCTCGGGGCGGAGGAGTACTTGCACTTCACGTCGCCGATCCGCCGGTATCCGGATCTGCTGGTGCACCGGTTGCTGCGCGCCCACTGGGAACGCGCGAAGCGGCGGCGGCCGGAGCGGGAGCTCGAGCGAGAGCTGGACGAGCTGCGCCGGATGGCCGAGCACAGCTCCGAGCGGGAACGCGCGGCGATGAAGTGCGAGCGCGAGGTGAACGCGCTCTACGCCTGCCTCCTGATGGAGGACCGGGTGGGCGAGGAGTTCGCGGCGACCGTCGCCTCGGTGACCGACTTCGGACTCTTCGTCGAGCTGGATGTCGAGCACGTGGAGGGGCTGGTGCGGGCTGACGACCTCGGGCCGGGCCACCGCCTGGTGGTGGGCGCTCTGGTCTGGCCGAGCGGGCGGCGCGTCCAGGTGGGTCAGGCGCTGACGGTGCGGCTCGCCGGCGTCAACGTGCAGCGCCGGCAGATGGACTTCGACGTGGTGGCCTTCGCCGGGGAGCGGCCATCGCGGCGGCGGGGTGGGGCGGAGCGGATCGAGCCGCCGCGGCGCGAGCACGCCGATGCCGGGCAGCGCTCCGGTCGGCCGCAGAAGCAGCGCGGGGTCGAGCGGCCGGGGAAGGATCGCCCGCCCGGCGGGCGCGGCGATCGAGGACGGTCGCAGGCCGATGCAAGCCGGGACGGGGGGCGGAAGCAGCGCGACGGCCGCCAAGGCGATAAGCGCCGCGGCGGTTCCCGAGCCGACGACTCACGGAAGCAGCGAGGCGGCGGAACGCCTCGCGAGCCCGAGGCCAGGCTCGATGTCGAGCAGGTTGCTTCTTCCCCGCATCCCGGGTTCGACCGTCTTCGCGCCCTCTCTGACCAGGAGCGCCGCGTCGGCAAGCGCCCGGACGGAAGCCGTGAAGCGGCGCCACGACCCCGCTCGAGCGGACAGCCCGGGGGAACGGGACGGTCCGGTGGCGGGCGGTTCGCCTCGAAGAAGAAGCGCCGTCGCTGACGCGCTCACTCGGTCTCTTCTCGTCGATCTCATTCGACGACCCGCGAAGTTCAGGGTGTCGTGCTGGTGGTCTCGATCGGGGCGACGCGTGCGCCCTCCCTGGTGACCGTCCGGGCAGTGGTCTCCGCCTCCTCGGGGGCGACCGACTGCAAGGCCAGGCCGAGAAGCATCGGCGTGAAGAGCGCAGTGATGTGCATCGGGTCGCCGCGGGACGTGTAGCAGAGACGCCGGCGATCACGCGCGGCGGCCGTCGAGCTCCCGGAGCGCGCTTCGTCCGCTGGGCCGCCGACTTCGACAGCGTTCATCTGCCCGACCGTCACCTCCGCCGGGTCGTCGACGAAGGCGGCCAGCATGCGCGCCTCGTAGCGGCCGCTCGACCAGAGCGCCTGCGCGAGGGCGTGGTCTCGCCCGATGCGCTTCGCGAACGCCCGGAGCTCGCCCACGGTGACGCCGTAGGCGCCTTCGGACGGGATGCCGTAGCGGGCCATCCCCTCCACCGTGCTCCGCTTCCCGTGGCGCTCCAGCCAGCGGAGGGCCTCCGCGAGCGTCATCTCCTGCTTCACCGCGGCGCGTGGGGCCCTTCCGGAGCGGCCTCCCGTGCGTCGGTCGGCGGCCGTCACGGGTCGCTCAGCGGAACAGCGCGTCTGCGTTGTCGTGGAGGATGGCCTGCTCCTCCTGGCGGGTGAACCCGAGCCGCCGCACGGCGTCCAGCGCTGCGTCGAGGGTGCCCAGAGGGAAATCCGAGCCGAAGAGCACCCGGTCCGTGCCCACCGAGCGGCAGACGAAGCGCAGCTGCGCCGCGTACGGCGAGTCGACGTAGAGGGGCGCCACCGCCGACAGGTCGAACCACACGTTGCGCGGATAGAACGGGTAGAGCTCGAGCAGCCGGAAGACCAGCACGTCGTCGAAGCGGATGCCTCCCATGTGGGTGAGCACGAATCTCCCCTGGGGGAAGGCGAGGGCGAGCTTTCCGGTCTCGTGCGCCGCGCCGGGCCACCACCCTTCGATGTAGACGACCAGCTTCAGCGCGGTGGCTCGAGCGACGAACGCCTGCACCTCGGGCGTCTGCAGCTCGAGCTTCGAGGGGGAGAGCTTCACGCCGCGGTATCCCATCGAGGCGATCCGCTCCAGCTCCCGGAGCCCCGCCTCGCCGTCGGACGGCTGGACCGCGCCGACGGGGATGAAGCGCCCCGGATGGGCCCGCGCCACCGCGGCCACCTGGTCGTGCATCTCGCGCGCCGCGGCGAGGTCGTTGGTCGGAGGAACCACCAGCAGAACCGTCCGCTCGACGCCCGAGTGGTCCATCTGCTGGAGGAGCACGTCGGGACGGCCGGACACCTTGGGCTGGATGCGCCCCGGAGAGGAGTCCGACTCGAAGTGCGCGTGCGCGTCGATGGACTTGCCGCTGTAAGCGCACCCGCACGCCAGGCACGCGACGGCCAGAAATGCACGTCCTCTCATTCGTCGACCCGCAGCCCCACGACCGTCACTCCATCTCCCCCTTCGTGACTCTCGCCCGGACGGTACATCCGGACGTACGGTGATTCCTCCAGGTATTCACGCACCGCCTGCTTCAGCGCACCGGTTCCGTGCCCGTGAAGAACGAGCACGCCGGGGTCCCCGTTCCGGAACGCCTGGTCGAGGAAGGACTCGACCTCGCGCACGGCCTCGTCGGCCCGGAGCCCCCGCACGTCGACCCGCAGCGCCGGAGCCTCCAGCGCCCGTGGCGCCGCCGCGTTGGCCCGGGCAATCGAGGCGCGGCCGCGGTCGGTGCCGGGGAAGCGACTCGCCGGCTTCTCGTCCCGGGCTCCGGCCAGCTCGGCGCGCGGCACGCGCATCTTGAGTGCGCCTGCGGACACCAGCACCTCGTCGCCCGCCAGCTCCAGGACGGTCACGTCCCTCCGGAGCCCGACGTGGTGCACGACGTCTCCCACCCGCAGGGTGTCCGGCGCCGGGGTGAGGGTCGCCCGGGTACTCTCCCGCGACAGGGCCTCGGCGCGTGCGCGCGAGGCCTCCGCCTGCGCCGCCAGGGCCGCCCGCGCCGCCTCCGCCCGCTCGACCGTCGCCTGTTGCCGCAGCTCGGCCAGCCGCGCAGAGACCTCGGTCAGAGCACGCTCCGACTCGACCCGCAGCCGCTCGGCGTGCGAGGACTCCTCGGCCCGCCGCTGCTCGGCGAACTCGGCTCGCTCGGCAGCGAGAGCCTGCGCGCTGGCCTGGGCCTCGGCGGTCGCCTCCCGGGCTCGCTCCAGCTCCGCGGAGAGGGCGCGGCGCTCCTCCTCCGCTGCGGCCAGGGCCTGGGCCAGCGGTCCGCCCGAGCTGCGGGCCAGCTCCCGGGCCCGGTCCACCACCCGGGGAGCGAGCCCCATCCGGGAGGCGAGGTCGAGCGCCGACGAGGTGCCGGCCGCCCCGAGCTGCAGCTTGTAGGTCGGCACCATCCGCCGGCTGTCGAAGCCCACCCGGGCGTTGAGGAAGCGGGTGTCCACGTGGGTGAGGGCCTTCAGCTCCTCGAGGTGGGTGGTGACCAGCACCCGGACCCCGCGGCCGATGAGCTCCTCCAGCACGGCGATGGCCAGCGCCGCGCCCTCGCGCGGGTCGGTGTCCGCGGCGATCTCGTCGATCAGGGCCAGGCCGCCGGGCCCGGTTCCCTCGAGGATGCGCTTCAGCTCCTGGACGTGGGCGCTGAAGGTGGACAGGTCCTGGGCGATGTCCTGCGCGTCTCCCACCGCCGAGTGCACCGAGGTGAAGAGCGGCACGCGCGAGCCGGCGGCAGCCGGGACCTGCAGCCCGGCCCGCAGCAGGACCGCGCACAGCCCGACGGCGGTGAGGGTGACCGTCTTTCCGCCGGCGTTGGGCCCGGAGATCACCAGCGCCCGGACCTCGCCGTCGAGGCGAACGTCATTCGCCACCACCTCACGGCCACGCAGCACGAGCAGGGGATGCCGGAGGTCGAGGAGCACCACCGGACCGTCCGGCTCCTCCACCACCGGCGTGGCGGCTCCGAGGTCGGCTCCGAGCTGGGCCGCCGCCTCGGCCTCGTCCAGCTCGGCCGCCGCGTCCACACCCTCGAGGAGGCGCGCCGACTCCCGGCCCACCGCGTCCGAGAGCTCCTGGAGAACCCGGCGCTCCTCCTCCAGGGCCACCGACTGCGCGATGGCCAGGTCGTTGCCGATGCCCACCAGCGACTCGGGCTCGACGAAGAGGGTCTGCCCGGACTGGCTCGCATTGTGGACGATGCCCGGTACCTCGGCGCGGGCCTGGGCAAGAACCGGGACGACGTACCGGTTGTTCCGGAGCGTGTAGTAGGTCTCGCGCAGGTTCAGCAGGAACTTCTCGTCATGCAGGAGGTTCTCGAGCCGCGACTTGATCGCTCGATGTAGCCCGCGGATGCGGTCGCGGGCCTCCTTCAGGGCGGGGCTGGCGCGCTCGGAGACCTCGCCGTCGGCCTCGAAGCACCGGTCGATGCGAACCGCCAGCTTCTCGAGGTCCGGCAGCGCTGGCCCAGGGCGGCCAGGACCTCGGGAAATGCGAGGTCCTCCAGTGTTCGGGGGGAGAAATGCACGGCGGGCGAGGTTCTGTCG
>DASXGF010000373.1:0-3744 GCA_036489275.1 Myxococcaceae bacterium
CGCCGTCCTTGGTGAGCTTGAGGTCGGCGACCGGACCCGCGGCGAGCCGCTTCCCGAGACCTCCGACCAGGGGCTTCTCGGGCTGCGCGGGTGCGCCGCCCCCCTTGCTGCAGCCGACCGTGGCCAGGAGCAGCGCCGCGACCCCCAGGCGCGCCCTCACCGACTCACCGCCGTCCGCGACGAGGCCGCCAGGGGCTCGTTCGACGTCTGACGGAAGGACGGCTTCGAGGCTCCATCGTCCCCTGAGATCCACTCGGTGAGCGCCGCGCGGGCGCGGGCGGCGTGGGCCTCGCGGCGTCCGGACTTCGGGACCCGGCCGGGGAGCGGCGGGAAGAGACCGAACGTCACGTTGGACGGCTGGTACTCCGTCCCCGGAGGGTGCGCCGCCCCCGTCACGTGCCGGTAGAGCGCCCCCAGCGCCGTCTCCCCCGGCGGCGGGACGAACGCCCGCCGCTGCCGGCGCGCCACCACCGCCAGCGCCACCAGATATCCCGACGCCGCCGACTCGACGTACCCCTCCACCCCGGAGATCTGCCCCGCGAACCACACCCGCGGCTCGGCCCGGAGCGAGAGGTCCTCCCCGAGCAGCCGCGGCGCGTCGATGAAGGTGTTGCGGTGGATCTGCCCCATGCGCAGGAACTCCGCGTTCTGCAGGCCCGGCAAGGTCCGGAACACCCGCCGCTGCTCCGGCCACGTCAGGCGCGTCTGAAAGCCGACCAGGTTGTACGCGGTTCCGCCCAGGTCCTCCTGCCGTAGCTGCACCACCGCGTACGGCCGCCGCCCGGTCCGCGGGTCCTGAAGGCCCACCGGCTTCATCGGCCCGTGCGCCAGCGTCTCCACGCCGCGTTCCGCCATCACCTCGATGGGCAGGCACCCCTCGAAGTAGCGCGGCTCCTCGAAGGCGTGCGGCGCCACCTTCTCCGCCGCCTGCACCGCCTGAACGAAGGCGTGGTACCCGGCCTCGTCCAGCGGGAGATTAATGTAGTCCGCACCGTCCCCGCGTCCCCAGCGGCTCGCCCGGAAGGTCAGGCCCTCGTCCACCGAATCCGCGGCGACGATGGGGGCGATCGAGTCGTAGAAGTAGAGCTTGTCCCCGGTCCATTGCGACAACGCGCGGGTCAGCGCGTCGGAGGTCAGCGGCCCGGTCGCCACCACCACGTCGCCCCGAGGCAGGGCCCCGACCTCCCCCACCACCCGCTCGAGCCCGGGCGCCGCGCCGAGCGCCGCCTCCACCCCGGCCGAGAAGCGCTCCCGGTCCACCGCCAGGGCCTCGCCCGCAGGAACCCGGCAGCGGTCCGCCTCGCCGAGGATGACCGAGCCCAGCCGTCGCAGCTCGCCATGGAGGAGCCCGATGGGAGTGTCCGGACTGTCCGACCGGAAGCTGTTGCTGCACACCAGCTCCGCCGGCCCATCGCTCCGGTGGGCCGGGCTCCGGCGGAGGGGCTTCATCTCGCAGAGCAGCACCGGGATGCCGCGCCGCGCGAGCTGGACGGCGCACTCGCTCCCAGCCAGCCCAGCGCCGATGACCGTGACCGGTTCCATTCCTGTCGTTCCTGGCCCAGATGGCCGGCCGCTGCAACCCCCGGATGGGGGGTTTCGCCGGGGCCGGCCCGACTTACCTTCCGGCGGCCATGGACCGTTCCGCCGAGTTCGACGAGCTGCGCCGGATGCTGACCGAACGCCGACGGGTCCTGCTGGTCACCCGGGAGTCGCAGCAGGACGAGCTGCGCGCGTTGCACTTCCAGGATCGGGACCCCGAGTACGAGGAGGGGGCCCAGGTGAAGCTGGCCGACGACGTGCTCACCACGCTCTCCGAGAGCGCCCGCCGCGAGGTGATGCAGATCGACGCCGCGCTGGGCCGGATGGACGAGGGCAGGTACGGAGTCTGCATCGACTGCGGCGAGGAGATCCCCGTCGAGCGGCTCCGCGCCCTCCCCTTCACCCTCCGCTGCCAGGACGACGAGGAGGAGCGAGAGCGAGCGATCCGGGGCAACACTCCCCGCCCCTCGCTCTAGGTCACCCCTCGGGCTCGCCCTTCTGGAGCACCACGAAGCGGTAGTTCTCGAGCTCCGCCTGCCCCGCCGTGTAGAGCACGGTGAGCAGCAGGTCGTAGGGAATCTTCCTGTCGCCGATGACCGACAGCTCCTTGCTGAACGGCGCCGACGGGTTGCGCGCGGCGATGAGCTTGAGCTTCTCCACCTCGCGGCGGAACGCCTGGTCCAGCGGCTTCACAAGACGCCCGTCGAGCTGGTCCGGTGGGATCTGCCCGTTCACGAGCGTCACCACCACGCGGTCGCCCACCAGGATGTCCTTGGGGGTGATGGTGACGGCTACCGTGTCCTTGGGTACCGCGCGGGTGCTGGAGATGGGCGGCTTGAGGTCCTCGCTCTGCGTCAACATGATCGCGGAGGCGGCGTACGACTTGAGCAGGAACACCAGGATGATGGTCATCATGTCCATCATCGCGGTGATGTTCAGCTCATGGATCTCGCCGGCGGCCTCGCGCTCCTTCCGCTTCTTGCGCGCGAGCGCCTTGCGGAACATCAGACGCTGTAGCGTCTCCTCGTCCATCTCCGGGGCGCGGGGCGCGGGCGCCGGCATCACATCGCTCCCAGAGTGACGTCGGAGAAGAGCACCTTGCGGTCCTTGCCGGGGGTCTCCCGGATGGCGTCCATGGTCGACACCAGGGTCTCGTAAGGGATGTCTCCCTCCGCACCGACGATGACCTTCGTCTCGGAGGGGAACTCCTTCTTCACGTTCACCATCGACTCGGTGAGCGCGGTGTAGTCGTACGTGCCGTCACCCTTCCTGGGGATGCTGGGCGGCGCCTCGGTCGGGTTGGCCGGCCCCTGCTGCTGGCCCACCACGCCGCCGGTCGCCGCGACGTAGAAGCCCTTCTGGGAGATGAGCACGGTGAGGAGGAGCTTCGGCTTGTCTCCCTCGTCCGTCATCTGCGTGCTCGGCCCGCCGTAGTTCGGAGCGTTCACGTTCAGGATGCCGAACGCGGACAGACCGGTGATCGACAGGAGCATGAACATGATCAGGTTCATGAGGATGTCGAGGTAGGGGACGATGTTGAGCCCCTCGCCCTCGTCCCGCTCACGGACCCGGAGCTTTCGCTTGCTGTAGAAGAACGCCATTCCGGGGTGATCCTCGGCGCCTCGTTATGCCGATCGCTCGAAGTCCATCGCCGAGGTCTCACCGGCCTGGCGACGCGACAGGAGGTTCTCCAGCTTCAGCGCGCTGAGCTCCACCGTCTCCACCATCCGCTTGGCGTAAGCGGTGAGGAAGAGGTGGGCGATGATGCAGGACACCGCGATCCCGAGGCCGAAGGCGGTGTTGTTCATCGCCTCCGAGATGCCGTTGGAGAGAATGGCCTGCTTCTGGTCCGCCGGAACGTTGCCCAGCGACTGGAAGGTGATGATGAGGCCGCTGATGGTGCCAAGGAGCCCCACCAGGGTGGCGATGTTCGCGAGCGACCACAGCCAGGGGATGCGCGACTGGATCGGCGGGGTGTACTCGAGGATGGCCTCCTCCATGCTCTTGGCCACCTCCATCTCCCCGCGGTTGGCGCGGGTAAGCCCGGCCCGGATGACCCGTGCCAGCGGTGAGTTCGGGGCAGCGCCGCAGAGCTTCACCGCGCGGTCCACGTTGCCGGTGAGCACGAGCTTGGTGATCTGCTCCATGAACGGCTCGGCGTTCAGGTTGTAGCGGAACATCAGCGTGACGACGCGCTCGACCACG
>DASXGF010000497.1:0-3445 GCA_036489275.1 Myxococcaceae bacterium
TCGCCGAGCTCGGCAGCGCGGCCCGCGAGGACACCGACCTCCGCACCGCCCTCCTCGACGCGCGCCGGATCGCCGGCGACGGTCGGCTCTGGTCACGGGCCGAGCGCTCGGTGCTCGCCGAGCAACGCACGCGCGACGCCGACGGCTTCGTAAAGGCGAAGACCCGCGAGCTCGTCGCCCGGCGGGAGAAGTTCGGCGACACCGTCTTCCTCCTCGAGCCCAACGTGAAGAACGGGCAGGGTGGGCTCCGCGATCTCGAGGCCGCGCTCTGGGTCGCCCATGTGCGCTTCCACGCCCGGACGCTCGGTCAGGTGCTCGAGCGAGGCGTGCTCCCGCGTCACGACGTCGCCGAGGCGCGGGGCGCGCGCGACTTCCTGATGCGGGTGCGCCATGCCGCGCACCTCACCAGCGGCCGCAAGGAGGACCGGCTCACCTTCGAGCTGCAGAACACCCTCGCGCAGGAACTGGGCTACCGCACCGGGCCGGAGGTCGCCGCCGTCGAGCGGTTCATGCGGCAGGTCTACCTCGCGGCGGGCACGCTCCGGCGGGTGAATGACGCGGTGCTCGCCCGGTCGGAGGAGGAGCGCGCGCCGCGGCGCATCTTCCGGGTTGAGCGCAGGGTGGGGCACTTCAAGGTGTTCCGGGGCCGGCTCACTGTCGACGACGGGACGCTGTTCCAGCGCTCGCCCACCGAGGTCGTGCGGATGTTCCAGCACGCCGCCGAGCTGGGCGTGCCGCTCTACAGCTGGGCCCGGGAGCGGATGACCGAGGCGCTTCCCGCGCTGGCGGCAGCCCGCGGAGACCCGGAGGTCGTCGAGGCGCTCAAGGCGCTCTTCCTGTCACCCGCCGGCCGCGGCGCGGTCCTGGACGAGATGCACGCCCTCGGGGTGCTCGGCGCGCTCATCCCCGAGTTCGGGCGCATCACCGCGCACCACCAGAGCGACCTGTACCACGTGTACAC
Organism: Myxococcaceae bacterium; assembly: GCA_036489275.1. Taxonomy (GTDB): domain Bacteria; phylum Myxococcota; class Myxococcia; order Myxococcales; family Myxococcaceae; genus RPRB01. The sequence goes on from DASXGF010000497.1 coordinate 962, forward strand.
CGTGGACGTTCACACGCTGCGGGCGCTGCGCCGCCTCTACGCGCTGCGCGCCGGAGACCTGGTCGACGTCGAGCCCGGGCTCGGACGGATGGTCGCCGACCTCGAAGATCCGCTCCCCCTCTACCTGGGGATGCTGCTCCACGACGCGGGGAAGGGCCTCGGGGGCGACCACTCGGTCCGGGGCAAGGAGCTGATGGCCACGCTCGGCGAGCGGCTCGGCCTCAGCGCCCGCCAGCGGGAGGTGGCGGAGTTCCTCGTCCTCCACCACCTGACGATGAGCCAGACCGCGCAGCGGCGCGATCTCTCCGACCCGGAGCTCATCCACTGGTTCGCCCAGCTCTGCGGCGACACCGAGAAGCTCGGCGCCCTGTACCTCCTGACCTGGGCGGACATGTGCTCGGTGGCCCCCGGAGTCTGGAACTCCTGGCGCGCCGGGCTGGTCCAGGAGCTGTACCGGAAGGCGCACGCAGTCCTCTCCGGCCACGGCGCCGAGCACGCCGCCCGCGACGCGTTCGCCGAGGCCTGGACCCGTGCGCTCGGAGTCGAGGAGGCCGGCCGGCTCCTCGCGTCGCTGCCCGACCGCTACTTCGACGCCACCCCACCCGGAGACGCGCTCCGCCACGCGGTGCTCCTCCGCCGCGCCCACCGCTTCCCCATCGCCGCGGTGCTCCGGCGCATGTCCGAGGGACACGCCGAGGTCCACGTCGCGGCCTCCGACGCCCCCGGCCTGCTGGCCACGTGGAGCGGGGTCCTCGCCGCGCACGGCCTGGACATCCTCTCGGCGCGCATCGTCTCCACCGCCGACGGGTACGCCCTCGACGTGTTCGAGGTGCGCGGGCGGGCGGGTCGTCAGGTCGAGCGCACCCGCTGGCGTCGGGCCCGCGCCGACCTCGTCGCGGCGGCCCGGGGGAAGCTCGATGTCCCGGGGCTCCTCGCTCGCCGGCGCGGCGGCAAGCTCCTCGAGCGTGCGCTGCCCCCGGTCGCCACCCGGGTGAGCGTCGACAACCGGGCGTCGCAGCACTTCACCGTCGTGGACGTGCGCGGCGAGGACCGGCTCGGCCTCCTGCACGATCTCGCGGCCGCTCTGGCAGGCGCCCGGCTGGAGATCGCCGTCGCCAAGGTGGCGACCGAGGCCAACCGCGCCATCGACTCGTTCTACGTGACCCGCGGAGGGAGCAAGCTGACCGACCCGGTGGACGTCGATGCGCTGCGGGCGCAGCTCGCCGCGGCAGTGCCTGCTCCTCCGGTCGAAGGGTAGCCAGGCGAGCAAGGGCTCCGTGTCATTGGGCCTCGCCGTGCGCTCCCTCGGAGACGGAATGAATCCAACATGCGGCGGGTTGCCCCCAGGAGAGGCCAGAAGCCCCGGATCCTGGGACCGGTACGACGGTCAAGTTCCCGAAACTTGGGAACGATTGCTTGGCGCCGATTCCAGGGAAGGTACAGGTTCCCGGTCGTACGCCTGGCTGTGCACGAGACTTGCTTGCGATTCTCGTGCGTTGTTGCACCTTGCGTCCTAAGGAGCGGAGCGAGGGCTGGTCGGGGTGGCCGCGAAGGGAGACAGGAAAGCGATGACGGACAAGGACAACAAGGGAAGCATGACGGTGGCGGAGGCCGGCCGGAAGGGCGGTGAGACCGTCCGGAACGAGCGAGGCCGCGAGTTCTACGAGACCATCGGCCGCAAGGGCGGCGCGACAGTCAAGGCAGAGCGTGGGCGGGCGTTCTACGAGGAGATTGGCCGGAAGGGCGGCGAGACCGTGAAGGCCGAGCGGGGCGCCAAGTTCTACGAGGAGATCGGCAAGAAGGGCGGCGACCGGGTCAAGGCGACCCGCGGGCCGAACTTCTATGAGGAGATCGGCCGCAAGGGTGGCCAGAAGGTCAAGAAGCTCATCGAGGAAGGGAAGCGCGCCGCCCGAGATGCGGCGGCGGCGGCGGCGGCGGCCGCGGCGGCTCCCGCCGGCACCAACGGCGGCCAAGACCCGTCGAAGGGCTGATATGCGAGGGGCGTGACCGCGCCCCTCGTTCCGGTCGACGGACAGCATCCGCAACCGAGGACGGTCGCGCGCGCAGTGCAGGCGCTCGAGGACGGCCAGCTCCTCGGCTATCCGAGCGACACCACGTACGCCCTCGGCTGTGACGCCCACCAGCGTCGCGCCGTGGAGCGTCTGGCGAAGCTGAAGCACCGAGATCCGAAGAAGCCATTCGCGCTCCTGGTCGCGGACGTGTCGGGACTCGCGCGCTACGCGCAGGTCAGCAACTTCGCTTACCGCGTGCTCCGCCACCTCGCCCCCGGGCCGTTCACCTTCGTGCTCCCGGCGACGCGGCTGGTCCCGGAGCTGCTCCTCCATCGCAAGCGGGAGGTCGGCCTACGCATCCCCGATGCGCCGGTCGCCCAGGCGCTGGTGCGAGGCCTCGGACGGCCGCTGGTCACCACCACCGCCACCGCCCTGGAGGAGGAGCTCGATGGCGACCACGCGCCCATCCTCA
>DASXGF010000534.1:0-10316 GCA_036489275.1 Myxococcaceae bacterium
TCGAGTCTGGGTCCTCGAGCTTGCCGCCTTCTCGCTCCGACCTGCTTTGCTCAGAGGAGCCAGTCCGAGCCGCCGGTGTTTACGCTGACGCGGCAGTAGTCACCACGGAGCGGTCGCCCGGAGTCCGCCTTCCGACCCTGACGGTCGTGGGCATCAGGGCCGGGTCGTGGCGCCCAAATTGACCCCAGAGGAATAGGGCAGGCCCGTCGCGAAGTCTCTCCTCGTCCGAATTCAAGGCGACTGCCGCCCACCCGCGATCGAGTCGCTGGCAGATAGGGCGGAGCCTGCGTGCGATCCGACTGAGCGCGGAACGCCGTCATTCGCATGCGGGTCCTATCGAGAAGACACGCGCACGAGCGTGCTCCTGCGCGCAACGTGACGAGAAGCCCCGTGTCTGCTGCTCGAAGTCGGATGCAATCAAGCGCCGTGCACACGGCAGAAGCAGTCATGTCGGTAGTGCTCAGTGGTGTTCGTCGAGGCCTGAAGTTAGCCTCTCCCCATGCCCGGCGGATGGAGAAGGGTCCCGTTCTTTCGCTGGTCCTTCTGGCGGATGGTCTTCGGCATCAAGCACCTCCTGAAGGAGTGGCAGGTGGGCGATGGTCGCGAGGAGCGGCTGGCGACCTACGTGCTGGAGCGGGCGCGGCCTGGCGATGTCGCCGACGTGATCCGGGTAATCGACGAGTACTGCTATCAGAAGAGCTTCCTCATCAACGTGGGGGACGAGAAGGGCGCCATCCTGGACGAGGCGATTCGCCGCGCCCGGGCTCGGCGTGTGCTCGAGATCGGGGCCTATTGCGGCTACAGCGCCCTGCGCATGGCAGCCATAGCCCCAGAGGCACGGATCATCTCCATTGAGTTCAACGCGGCCAACGCCGAGATCTGTCGCCGCATCTGGGCGCACGCCGGTGTAGGGGAGCGGGTGACCGTGGTGGTCGGCTTTCTGGGCGATGGTGGGCGTACCGTCCAGCGCCTGAAGGAAGAGCACGGATTCTCTCCCGGCACCCTCGACTTCGTGTTCGTGGACCACGACAAGGCCGCCTATCTGAGCGATCTGCAGATCCTCCTGGCAGAGCGCTGGCTTCGACCCGGGGCGCTGGTGGTCGCCGACAACGTCAAGTTTCCCGGAGCGCCTGCCTATCAGGCCCACATGATCGAGAACGAGGGCAAGCGCTGGCGCACCACCGAGCACCCCACGCACGTCGAGTATCAGTCGCTGATCAAGGATCTGGTGCTGGTCTCCGAGCTCATCGCCTAGCTGCCCGGGCGGCGCAGCCCGAACAAACTTTCGAACTCCGTCCCGGCTTCGGAGGCCGGTGCTCTATCCAGATGAGCGACGGAGCCAGTTGTCTCGGGTGAGATCTATCTCACTTCGAGGTGGGCGTGGTCGCCTTCAGGAACTGGTCGATGATCTGGTCCACGCTGAAGCTCGACGGCTTCTGCCGAGGTGGGTACTTCTTGAACGTCGAGAGGAACTGCGCCACCACGTCCTGAACCGGCACGACGTAGAACGCGTGGCGGAGCGACCAGTCCCAGTAGGTGTTCGAGGTGCTTTCCGCCCGCTCGTAGGGATCCATGCGGAGGTTGAACATGTGCGGCGCCCGCAGGCACACGAAAGGCTCTGACCAGATCGCCAGCGTTCCCGGCTTCCGCTGCTCGCAGAACACGAACTTCATGTTCCCGGATCGCACCGCCACCAGGCCTCCGTCGTCGTCGAAATAGAAAAACTCCTTGCGCGCCGATTTCGGGTCCTTCCCCTCGAGATAGGGGAGCTGGTTGTAGCCGTCGAGGTGGATCTTGTAGGTGAGGGCACCGCCTTTCGGCTTCCACCCGTTCAGGAGACGGTCCTTGACGCCGGCATCCCCGGCGGCCGCGAGCAGCGTGGGGAACCAGTCCAGGCCGGAGAAGATCTCGTTGGAGATCTGGCCGGGCTTGATGTGCCCCGTCCAGCGGATCATCGCCGGAACGCGGAAAGCGCCCTCCCAGTTGGTGTCCTTCTCGCTCCGGAAGGGCGTCATCGCTCCGTCCGGCCAGCTGTTCATGTGCGGGCCGTTGTCGGTGGTGTAGATGACGATGGTGTCGTTGCCGATCTTCAGGTCGTAGACGACCTTGAGCAGCTTTCCGACGTCCTGGTCATGCTGGATCATCGTGTCCAGGTACTCGCTGATCCCACTCTTCCCCCGCATGTCCGGCCGCACGTGCGTGAAGGCATGCATGTGCGTGGTGTTCATCCAGACGAAGAACGGCTTTCCGGCCTGGACCTGCTTCTGGATGAAACCGATCGCCGCGGCCGTCGTCTCGTCGTCGATGGTCTCCATCCGCTTGATGGTCAGCGGGCCCGTGTCCTCGACCCTGCCGTCGGCCCAGCTGTGAATCACGCCCCGGGGGCCGTACTTCTTCCGGAACTCGGGATCCTTGGGGTAGTCGGGGTTCTCCGGCTCCTCCTCGGCGTTGAGGTGGTAGAGGTTGCCGAAGAACTCGTCGAAGCCGTGCGCGGTGGGGAGAAATTCGTTCCGGTCACCGAGGTGGTTCTTCCCGAACTGACCGGTGGCGTAGCCCAGCGGCTTCAGCGCCTCGGCGATGGTGATGTCCTCCTTCTGGAGGCCGATCTTGGCCCCCGGGAGCCCCACCTTGGAGAGCCCGGTGCGGAGGACGGTCTGGCCGGTGATGAAGCTCGACCGACCCGCGGTGCAGCTCTGCTCCGCGTAGTAGTCGGTGAACATCAGACCTTCCTTGGCGATGCGGTCGATGTTGGGGGTCTGAATGCCCATCACCCCGTGCGAGTAGATGCTCACGTCGGTGAGGCCGACGTCGTCGCCGAAGATGACGAGGATGTTCGGCTTCTTCTGCGCCGCCGCGGGCAGTCCCGACAGCGCGACGGCGAGCACGAGCCACCTCGGGAACATGGTCCGCTGGTTCATTCGTCTTGCTCCCTCTGACACCTTGGCTGTCGCGCGCGACGTTCCACGTCGGATCAGTGCTGAACTCGGGTCCAGCTCGAGTCGGGGTCGAACGTCTTCATCGCCTTCACCTTGCTCGCGGTGTCGGGGCCGAGATCCTTCTGGAACACCACCCCGGCGTGGTTGACCACGAAGGTGGTGATGCCCGAGTTCCCGTAGGTGGCGGGCCAGGCGACGAGGGCGAAGCCACCGTAGAGCTGCCCCTTCACGAGGTAGTTCACCGCTCCTCCGTCGGCGTGCGGCCCCTGCGCGGTGAGGATCCGGTAGAAGTACCCGTGGTAGGGCGCCGCCTTCCCCGCCTCCGGGTGGTAGCCCTCGTCTTTCCCGCCACCGACACGCGGCCCGAGCGGGCTCTCCTCCGCGCCGGGCTCCGCTGGCCAGTAGAGGCCGTCGCGCTTTCCCTTGTTGCTGACCAGCAGCTTCGCGTAGGCCGCGGGGACGCTTCCCTGGGGGTTGCGCTCGCGGTACTCGCGCTGCGCGTCCACGTAGGCGAGGCAGACCTGGATGGCGTCGAGCTCGTTGCGTCCGACCCGGCGCGCGAGCACCTCCTCCTTGCCGGCCTTGACGTCGAACGTCCACCCCGCCTTTCCCTGCGCGAGCGGGATGGGAAAGGGCCACTGGTCCGTCCCGATCGCCAGCGTCCGGACACCGTCGGCCGCCGGCATCAGCGCATGCGCCTGATCGTACTGCTCCAGGAAGCGCTCCCCGGCTGAGTGATCGGCCACCGTGTCTCCGGAGCTGATCAGCGACTTCGCGTCGCTTCCCAGCACGTCGAGAATCTTCTTCGCGTCGCCGGTGCGCGCGGCGGCCGCCAGGGCATCGACCGCCGCCTCTGGCGTGGGAAAGGAGCGAGGGCCGCTAGCGAGTGCCGACGCTGCTGCTCCCAGGAGGAGAAGGCTTGCTCGACCAACCCAGGTGGCGTGCGTTCTCATCCGTCCTCCTAGCGCCTGCGTCCGCCGTGGAACCCACCGCCTCCGCCGACGCTCTGGCGCCCGCGAACGCTGGCCTCGCGCGTCCCCCCGGCGTCGCCAACCCCGTGGAACGCCGACCCTCCGGACGGGGCACCTCCGCCGAACCCTCCCCGGGTTCCTTCACCACCTGCGCCGAGCCCTCCCGCGGTGTGCGTCCCAGCGCCTCCGCCACCGGGCATGCTCGGGGTCGCATGCGTGCCCGCGCCTCCGCCACCGGGCATGCTCGGGGTCGCGCGCGTCCCGGCGCCGCCGCCGCCCGGCATGCTGCCGCCCCCCGATGGACGGAAATTCTGCGCGCCGCCACCGCTGGCGATCTGCTGCCGTCCCTGCTCGGCCTTGCCACGGAAGGCGTCGCGCGACGCGGCGCTCTGGGTGCCCCCTCCGCCCTGACCGAAGCGCTGCTGCGTGCTCGCGTCGCGATAGGGCACCCCCTGCCGGTGAGCGGGGTCATGCTGCCACTGCGTCGAGCCTCCCCCGCCGACGCGGTTGTTCACGTTCACGTTGTTGACGTTGATGTTGTTGACGTTGACGTGGTTGTACCGGGCGTAGTTGTTCGTGTTGATGACCACGGTGTTGTGGTACCCCCAGCTGCACCCGCCCCATAGCGCAGCGCCCACCGCGAGCCCGACGCCGAAGGAGATCGCCGCGGTGGCCGCGACGTAGCCCGGGGGATAGACCGGCGGTGGCGGATAAGCGGGATACGCCCAGGTGCCGTACACGACCGTGGGGTTGTACGCCGGCACGTACACGACCTGAGGATTCGCCGGCTCGATCTTGATCACCGTGGGAGGAGCCTGCTGGACGACCACGGTCACGCCGCCGTCGGCCGGCGGAGGCGCCGCCTTCTCGGTGGTGACCTTCTGTTCCTTCGAGGACTTCAAGTTCCCGGCTGCCTGCGCCTTGGCGCGCAGCCGCTGGACCGCATCCATCACCCCCTGCTGCTGGGCGAGAAAGGCGTCCCCGAGCTGCTGGGTCCAGTCCAGCTTGTCGTTCATCATCGCCAGGGTGTCCGGGAAGGAGCAGAGAGACTTCACGCTCGCGTCCCAGCTCTGCTTCTGCATCGCGTCCTCGAGATCCTTCCCCTGAACCTTCGGGTTGGCCTTCGACCACCGAGCCGCCTCCACGATCTCGAGGGGGTAGGTGGAGGCCATCAGCACCTGGGCGAGCAGAGGATCCGGATAGAGCGCGATCGGCGCGACCACCGCCTCGAGCTGCTCGGGCTTGAGCGGCGGCTTCTGATTCGCGGGCGCCTGGCCCTGCGCCGGGGGGCTGGCCGTGCCTTGCCCCGAGACGCCGGCAGGGACTCCGAGAACGAGCGAGACGAGAATCCAGCGAGAACGACGGCTCATCGATCTCCCTCCCGCCGCGACGAGGGCGACTGAAACAGCGCGCTCGGGCCCCTCCCCCCAGATGCGCCGCGCGAACCCTGCTCCGAACCAAGTTCCCTGCGCAACGACGCGTCACCGGGTGAGGTCAGGTGTTCATCGCCGAACATCGAGCGGGGTCCAGCCCCGGCCGTAGCAGGCCCGCCTTCATTGCAGTGGAACGGGCGAACTGCGGTGTCCCACGGAACTCGTCTGAAATCGCGGACCCGGTGGGAGCCGATGTGTGCGCTTCACACAACGTGCGGCACGCCCACGGTGCCTGGCAGACTGCGTTCCTTCGCCCGTGCGCTGGCCGCTCGTTCTCCTCGCGGTGCTCGTGATCGCCGGCGCGGTCAGCCTGGTCGTGTTTCGCCGGCCACGCGTGCCTCCGCCGCCAACTGCCTCCGTCAACGAGCTGGCTGCCGCCCTGGACGCAGGACTCAGCGACGATGAGGTGTTCGCGCGCAGCATGGCGCGGCTTGCCGAGGCCAGACGGCGTGCCGATGCGGAAGACGCGGCTCGCCACCCCGACGCGAGTCTGCCCATCACCGGGCTCAACCTCGATGCGGGTGGCGCACTCGCCGCGCTGGAGTCAGCGAACGACGGCGGAATCTCCCCTGCCGTGCGCTCCGAACTCGAGGTGCTCGCGCGGATGCTCCTCGACGAGGAGTACCCCGCGGCCGTCGAGCGGCTGCACGCGCTCTTTCGGGAGCATTCCCCGGCCGCGGTGCCGGGCCTCGAGCTCCTGGCAGCGACCGCCGTCGCGCGGGCCCACGCCGGCGGAACGCGGCAGATCGAGCCCATCCTCGCGCGACTCCAAGAACTTCCCACCTCCGACGGGCGGGTGCGCGCCCCGCTTGCGCAGCTCCTCGCCACCATCGCGATCGCCTCGGCACGGGAGGGGCAGCCCGAACGCTCCCGCCAGCAGGCCCGGACGGCGCTCGCCCTCGAGGAACGGACGCCTGACGCTTATCTCGCGCTGGGGGAGTATCAGTTCCAGGACAACGACCTCACCGGAGCGCTCGACACCTGGGAGCACGGGCTTCGCCTGAGCCCGGACAGCGAGGCGCTGGCCCGCCGCCTCGAGCGGGGCAGGGCCGAGGCGCAACGGCTGGGCGGGCTCTGCAGAAAGGCATCGACGCACTTCGTGGCCGCCTTCGATTGCGGCGCCGGCAGTCATGCGGCTCAGGCCAGCCTGGACATCCTGGAGGACGCGCACCGTTCGGTCGGTCAGCTCTTCGAGCTCTTCCCCGACGGCCCCATCCCGGTCGTGATCTATCCCGAGCGGAGCTTCGACAAGGAAGGTCACGCCAGCTGGTCCGCCGCGGTCTACGACGGAAAGATACGGCTCCCGGCCGCCGGCGCCGACCCTCACTCGCTCGCCTTCCGCGGGACGCTGTTCCACGAGTACGCGCACGCGCTCCTCCACCGCGCAACCGCCGGCAACAGCGTCCCGACCTGGCTCAACGAGGGACTGGCCGAGGTCGCACGCTACCGCGGGGACACCGGACCGACCGCTCTCTGCAAGGCCGACACGCACTCCTGGCGACTTCGCGTGCTCGAGGGCGGCTTCCAGGGACTGAACTCCAACGCCGCGTTCTACGCGTACCTCGAGTCACGTCACGCGGTGGAACGGCTCATCGGGCGGTTCGGGGAGCGAGGCGTCCGCGCCGTTCTCGCCGAGGTGTCCAGGGGTGCACCGTTCGCGGTCGCGTTCGAGAAAGCGCTCGGCGTGGAGTACGGCGAGTTCACCCGGGCGTTCGACGCCGAGGCGCACCGGTGAGTCGGCGGGCTCGACGCGCTGGCGACGGTCGCGAGATGAGCTCCGCACACGCGTGAGGCGCGAACGGGGCCAAGCATCAAGCGGGTGGGAGCTTCAGGATCGACGGATCCTTGAGGCCTGCCAGGAGCGCTCCCGCGCCGCGTCCGTAGCGTGCGGTCGCCTTCAGGCCGACGCGGAAATGGGTGTCCACCGGGTGCAGCCGGTGCGCTGGGAAGAGGAACACCGCCCCCGAGGCGGGCGCCGGCGTGCTGGGGATGAAGACGGTCACCCAGCCCACGTCGTGGCGCTCCACCACGACGCCCACGACCAGGCCCTCCTCCATCTCCACCAGTGCCAGCTCCAGCCCACCGGGCCGATCGCCGAGGAGACTCCGGGTCGCCGAGCGCACCATGCTGTAGCCGGGGATCTTCTCGAGGACTTTCTCCTCGAAGACCTGCCCGGCCTTGCTCCTGGGGAATCCCCGCGCGATCAGACCGGCCACGAAGCAGCCCAGCACCACGAGAATGGCGGCGATGAGGTCCGGGTGGAGCCGGTTCTCGGGAATCAGCTCGGCGATCGGCCGCATGAGCGCGACCAGCGTCTTCGCGCCTTTCAGGAGGAGGATGATCGACAGGTAGATGGGAAGGATGACCAGCAGTCCTCCCACGAAGGTGGTGCCCAGAAACCGAAACAGTCGTCGCATCGAAGACCCCCGTCGCTCGAAGCGCGCAGACTAGATCCTCCCGGACGGAGTCCGGCGAGCGCAGACGCCATCCGGGCTGGTCGAACGTGAACCGCACGTCACACGTGCAGGTCGAGCGAATTCAGCAGCTCGTCGACGCCGAACGGCTTGCGGGCACTCGGCACCCCCGGTCACCCCACGTCACGGAGCGGCGGAAGATCCTCCGAGGACGCGGACCTCGGCAGGTTCAGCCGGAACGTGGTGCCCGCCTCGGGCGACGAGCTGACCTCGATCTTTCCGCCGTGAGCCCGCGCGACGTGCCACGCGATGTAGAGGCCGAGCCCCACGCTCCCGTCGAGCGCGCCCGGGCGAATCCCGCGCTGGAAGGGCTCGAAGAGCCCGTTCTGCTGGTCGGCGGGGATCGCCTCCCCCCCGTTGTGGATGGAGACCCGGACCACGTCCTGGCCGCCCTCGACCAGCACCGAGACCGGTGAGCCGGCCGGGCTGTGCTGGAGGGCGTTCCCGAGGAGGTTCCCCAGCGCCTGCCCGAGGCGCACGTTGTCCCATTCCCCGGTTCCGTCCCCGTGCCCGGTGACCGTGACCCGGCCCGGATCCGCGACCGACACCTCCTCCACCGCGCGCTCGACGAGGAGGTGCATGTTGCTGCGCTCGCGCGTGATGGGGAGCTGCTGTCCAGCCCGGAGCCGCGTGAGATCCAGCAGCCCTGCCACCAGCTGGTGCATCCGCTCGGCGCTTCGCGCCATCCGGGTGACGGTGCGGAGCTGGTTCTCGGACGCGGCGGAGCGGGTGAGGAGGTCGACGCCGAGCCGGATCGAGGCGAGCGGGTTGCGGAGGTCGTGGCTGACGATCCCCAGCAGGCGTTGCTCGAACTGATGCGCTTCCTGGAGGGCGAGCTCGGCCTCCTTCTGTGCGGTGATGTCGATCACGAAGGCGACGCCACCGAACGTGCCCGGGTCGACGAGCGCCGATCCGCCCAGGATCCAGATCCGGCTCCCGTCGGGACGGACGAACTGCTTCTCGAACAAGCCGCTCCGGCCCTCCGCCACGAGCTCGGCCATCACCCGCGCATCCTCCGCTCCGAACTCCGGTGGAGTCATCGCTCTCCAGCTGATGCCTCCCTCCGGCACACCGGAGTCCGGCGGGTACCCCAGCATCTCGAGGAGCCGCCGGTTGGCGCCGACGATCCGCTCTCCTCTGAACTCGGCGATTCCGAGCAGACCGGCCTCCGAGAGCTGGCGGAGCTGCTGCTCGGTGCGCTCGAGCTGGCGGCGAGCCTGCACCCGTGCGGTCACGTCGACCGCGCAGCTGAGGACACCCTCCACCCGGCCACGCGCGTCGCGGATCGGCGTGTAGCTCGCGTCGATGTAGCGCTCGTCGTCGGAGCCGTCGTCGCGTCGATAGCGCACCAGGCGCTCGGAGACGGAGGCCGGCGTTCCCGTCCGGTACACGCCCTCGATGAGCTCCAGCAGTCCCTGGCCCTCGAGATCCGGGTAGACGTCGCGCATCTTCCGGCCGAGGAGCGGGCGCTGCACCAGGCGCTGCGTCCCGGGGGAGACGAAGTCGTAGATCAGGTCCGGTCCCCGGTGGACGACCACGACCAGCGGCGCATCGGTGAAGAGGGTGAAGAAGCGGTCCCGCTCGGTGCGCACCTCGTCGAGCAGCAGCTCCCGGTCCTGCATTCGCTTCCGGAGCAGCACGACCGAGGAGGTGAAGCCGAGCTGGATGAGGACGAAGGCCAATCCCGCTCCCAGCGCGCCGGGCGAGAGCGAGATCCGGCCCACCGGAGGCACCGACAGGATGTTCCCGAGGATCGCCGCGGCGGCCACCGCGACCCAGGCGACACGGAAGGAGCGCGAGAACCAGGCCACCACCGGGGCGGCGAGGTGGAAGGACATGTACGGAGTGATCTGCGCCACGGCCGGGACGAGCACGTTGAATGCCGCGGCGAGGCCCACGCCAAGCGGGGCGAGGGCCCACCGCTTCAAGGTCGGGCCGCGCCGGGTCTCGGTGAGAGGGACGTCGAACATCTGGGCGTGGACATTCTGGACGGCACTCGCCGAGCAGAGCGCCGTTCCGGTCCAGCTTTCCGGCACTGAACAGCGCCGGATGCCGGCCTGGACGCCCGGCCGTGTGAACTCGAGGCCAGGGTGACCTGGTTCGCCCTCCGCAGCATGACCGTGGCCGCGGGCAGGGGTGCGGGGTGGGCGCCGGACCTTCCTCCCGGGGCGCCGGTTTCCGTGTGCGTGTCGCGCCGCCCGGGCCGCTCGGGCAAACTGGAAACATCCCGTGCGTTCGTTGCTCGTCCTCGTCGCGGTGCTGGGACTTGCTGGCGCGGTCGCCGCGGTCGTCCTCCGTCGCCCCCCGCCGCCTCCAGCGCACGTCGCCGTCGCACCGATCGCGCCGAGCGTGGACGCGGGCCCGACCGACGAGGAGGTCTTCGCCGCCAGCATGGCGCGGCTCGCCGAGGCCAGGCGAAGGGCCGAGGATGAGGCCGCGGCCGAGGGAGACGCCGGTCGGCGAATGGTCGAGGTCACTCCCGATCCCCGACTCCCGCCCGCC
>DASXGF010000546.1:0-9114 GCA_036489275.1 Myxococcaceae bacterium
ATGGCAGACACCTTCACGGCGCTGGTCGCCGAGCAGGCGGACGGGCGCACACTGGTCAAGCGCACGTCGCTCGAGGAGGCAGCACTTCCTCCCGGCGAGGTGACCATCGACGTCGCCTACAGCTCGCTCAACTACAAGGACGGCCTCGCGCTGACCGGCCGCGGGAAGGTCATCCGCAAGTGGCCGATGGTCCCCGGCATCGACCTCGCCGGCCGCGTGCGCTCGACCAGCAGCGGGAAATTTCGCCCCGGCGACCCCGTCCTGGTCACCGGCTACGGCCTCGGCGTGAGCTCGTGGGGTGGATTCACCCAGCGCGCGCGGGTGAAGGAGTCGATGGTGCTGCCGATCCCCGAGGGGCTCGATGCGCGCTCCGCGATGGCCATCGGCACCGCCGGCTTCACCGCGGCGCTGTGCGTGCTCGCCCTCCAGGACCACGGCACCCTGAAGACGGAGCGCGAGCTGGTGGTCACCGGAGCAGCCGGCGGAGTGGGCTCGATCGCCGTCGCGCTCCTGGCCGCAGCCGGCAAGAAGGTCGTCGCCTCCACTGGCCGCACCTCCGAGGCGGACTACCTCCGAAAGCTCGGCGCCGCGGACCTCATCGGACGCGACGTGCTCGCGGAGAAGGGGCCGCCGCTCGCCTCGGAGCGCTGGGGCGGTGGAGTCGACACCGTCGGTGGACAGACCCTGGTCACCCTCTGCAGCCAGGTCGCGTACCGGGGCGCGGTCGCCGCGTGCGGCCTCGCCGGCGGTTCCGAGTTCCCGGCCACGGTCTTCCCCTTCATCCTGCGAAACGTCGCGCTGCTGGGCTGCGACTCGGACATGACGCCGATGCCGGAGCGCATCCGCGCCTGGAAGCTGCTGGTGGACCACCTGGGCAAGCTGCACCTCGACGCCGTGACCCAGGAGGTCCCGATGTCCCAGCTGGTGGACTTTGCCCCGCGGATCGTCGACGGGCAGGTGCGCGGGCGGGTGGTCGTGAACGTGAATGCCTGAGCACACGATCCTCATCACCCGGAAGCTTCCGGACGCGGTCGAGCGCCGCGCGGCACGCGACTACCGAGTGATCGCCAACCCCGACGATCGCCCGCTCACCGCCGACGAGATCGTCTCCCGGAGCCAGGACGCGGACGCGATCTTGTGCTGCGTCGCGGACAAGATGACCGCAGGCGTCTTCTCGCGACTCCCCGGGCGGGTGCGCATCGTCGCCAGCTTCGGCGTCGGAACGGATCATCTCGATCTCTCGGCGGCGAAGGCGCGGGGCATGGTCGTCACCAACACGCCCGAGGTCCTGACCGACGCCACCGCCGAGATCGCGCTGCTCCTGCTCCTCGGAGCGGCCCGCCGCGCCTACGAGGGACAGGCGATGCTCCGCGAGGCTCGGTGGACGGGCTGGACCCCGACGCAGCTGATGGGCCAGCAGCTGAGCGGCAAGCGGCTGGGCATCGTCGGCATGGGCCGCATCGGCCAGGCCATGGCCCGCCGTGCCCGGGGCTTCGGCGTCGAGATCCACTACACCGTCCAGCAGAGCCTGCCTCCCGAGCGCGAGGAAGGAGCCATCTTCCACCCGACGGTCGAGGAGCTCCTTCCGCTGAGCCAGCTGCTCTCGCTCCACGCGCCGTCCACGCCCGAGACGCGCCACCTACTCGACGTGCGGCGGCTCGCCCTCCTCCCCCGCGGGGCCATCGTGGTGAACACCGCGCGAGGCGATCTGGTGGACGACGAGGCGCTCATCGCCGCCCTGCGCTCGGGACAGGTGGGAGCCGCCGGGCTCGACGTCTTCCAGGGGGAGCCGAACCTGAACCCCGCTTACCGGAGCCTGGAGAACACATTCCTCCTCCCGCACATGGGCAGCGCCACCATCGAGACGCGCGAGGCGATGGGTTTCCGCGCGCTGGACAACGTGGACGCGGTGCTCTCCGGTCGCCCGGCTCGGAACCGGGTGGCCTGAGCGGGCGTCCCGGACTATCTGGGCCCCCGTGGCCCACCTCTTCGAACCGCTCCCCCTGCGCTCCGTCACGCTGCCCAACCGCGTCGCAGTCTCGCCGATGTGCGAGTACAGCGCGGAGGACGGCTTCGCCAGCGACTGGCATCTGGTGCACCTCGGCTCGCGCGCGGTCGGTGGCGCCGGCCTGGTGGTCGCCGAGGCCACCGCGGTCGAGGCGCGCGGGCGCATCACCGCCCGTGACCTCGGCCTCTGGAAGGACGCGCAGGTCGAACCCCTCGCGCGCATCGTCCGCTTCCTCGGAGCGCACGGCGCGGTCGCCGGCGTGCAGCTGGCACACGCAGGGCGGAAGGCGAGCACCGCCATTCCCTGGGAAGGCGGGGCCGGCGTCGCGCTCGACGCGGGCGGATGGGAGCCCCTCGCGCCGAGCGCGATTCCGTTCTCCGAGCGCACTCTGACCCCGCGGGCGATGACCGTCGCGGAGGTGGGCGAGGTCGTGCGCGCCTTCGCCGCGGCGGCGCGCCGCTCGGTGGCCGCGGGCTTCCAGCTCGTCGAGCTGCACTTCGCCCACGGATATCTGGTGCACGAGTTCCTCTCCCCGCTCTCCAATCGACGCGAGGACGCGTACGGTGGCGGATTCGAGCAGCGCATTCGCCTCGCGCTCGAGATCACCCGCGCCGTGCGCGCCGAATGGCCGGAGCGGCTACCCCTGCTCGCGCGGCTCTCCTGCACCGACTGGGTCGAGGGCGGATGGACGCTCGAGGAGAGCGTGGAGCTGGCGCGGCGGCTCGCCTCCGAGGGCGTGGATCTCGTGGACTGCAGCTCGGGCGGCCTCGTGCCCTACGCCAAGATCGACGCGGTTCCCGGCTACCAGGTGCCGTTCGCGCGTCGCGTCCGCAGCGAGGCCGGCGTCCCCACCGCCGCGGTCGGGCTGATCAACACGCCCGAGCAGGCCGACGCCATCGTGCGCGGCGGCGACGCGGACCTCGTGATGCTCGCCCGGTCGATGCTCCGCGATCCCTACTGGGCCCTGCACGCCGCCGCGGAGCTCGGCCACCCCGAGGCACGACGCGTTCCGGTCCAGTACCTGCGCGCCTACTAGCGCCGTCCTGCCGTCGGATGGCAGGGGCGCTCCGGTACCCTCCGAAGTCGGGGTGACGTATCGTCCCCGCCCGGCACCCGCGGCCGACGGGTGCGGGGGAGCGCGCGCCGTGAGCTCGAGCGCCCGAGAAGCTCGGAGGTGGACCGCGGCGGCGTTTCTGCTGCTCACCGCGCCCGCGTCCGCCCAGGAGAGCGCGCCCGCTCCACCTGCCTCCGGTGTCGAGGCGGCCCGGGCCCCGGCGCCGGCTGCTCCGCGCGCCCCCGACGACTCGCGCCCTGCCGTCGATCCGCCACCCTCCGAGCCACCCCGGCCTGTGTCCGGATCGTCTGTTCCCCCGATCCCTTCGGCCTCCGTGGCGCCACTCCCCGTCACCGTGGTGCCGCCTCCTCCGGTCCCCCCTCCTCCGCCCCCCGAGGTGCATGAGCATCCCGGCCTCTTCATCCATGGGGACTTCGGGGTCAGCTACCTGCGGACCAGCGGATCGAGGGCGGGCTCTCCCTTCGTGGGCAACGGCGCCGCGATGGGGGCCGCGATCGCGATCGGCTGGGCCCCCGACGACGAGTGGGCGTTCGCGCTCGAGGGGTGGGCCTGGAAGGCTCTGTCGCCGAGCGGCCTCGGCTCGAGGACGTCGGTCGAGCTCCAGGCCATCGGGCTGAACGTCACGCGCTACATCGTCCCGATCGACGTCTTCGCGACCGTGGTGCTCTCCGGGACGCGCCTCGCCATCACCGACGGGGGTGACTACGTCGAGTATGACAGCTCGGACATCGGGTTCGGGCTCAAGGTCCTGCTGGGCAAGGAGTGGCGGGTGAGCCCCCAGTTCGGCATCGGCGTCGCCGCGGAGCTCTTCCTCGCCCTCAACCGGAACGGCGACGAGACCCTGGACACGCTCGGGGGTGGGGTCGTCTTCTCCTTCACCTTCCGGTAGCCGCCCGCTCCAGAGATCCAGGTGCCAGACACCTCGTCTGGACACCTCGTCTGGGGGCGTCTGTTCACCTCACCTCGAGGTGTCAGACACCTCGTCAGCGTCCAGCGTTGGACAGCGATCTTCACCCGCAGCGGAGCGAGACGCCCCCGCGGAACGCACGGAGACTGCTCGCGTTCCGAGCGAGATCCCTCCGGGCGGCACGCGGGGTCTTCACCACGCGTGGGACCGAGCAGTCGGTCGTGCTGCGCTGCGCCGCCGATCCGGAGAATGACGGAACCTGACCGGTCCGGACGATGCAGCATCGTTCGTCTCATGCCGCGGTCCCGGAACACGCCGAAGTCCGCCCGAGCCGAGGAAAAACCGCAAACCTCCGAGGTGTTCGACCCACACCCCGGGGGCGTCGGTTTCTCGCCCCGATCGTCACCCCGTCCGCACATCATGCCCGCCAGAGACGCCATGACCCGCCCGCGCCTTCGTCCGACGGATCCCGAGAGCAGCCCGCTCCTGGAACACCTGAGCGCGCTCCCGGTGGCGATCCTCGAGACCGACGAGGACGGCACCCTGCGCACCTGGGCCGGCGCCGCCGAGCGACTGTTCGGCTGGACCGCGGCCGAGGTCCTCGGCAGCCACGTCGACGCGCTCGAGCTGGTGCACGAGGCCGACCTGGCCTTCGTCGACATGGTCGTCGACCGGCTCCGGTCCGGTCGCGAGCGGCATCTCGTCCACCGGAACCGCGTCCGCACCCGCTCGGGCGAGGTGCGCCACTGCGAATGGACGCGGATCGTGCTCGGCGGTCGCCCGGGCAGTCGCCCTGCCCTCCTCTCCTACGTCGTCGACGTCAGCAGCCAGGTCGACGCCGAGACGGCGGCGCTGACCGCGCGCGCCGAGCTGGAGCGCTGGCTCCGCGCCAACCCCGAGGGCTGCTGCGGCCTCGACCGCGAGTGGCGCATCACCCACTGGAACCCGGCCGCCGAGCGTTTGATGGAGCGGAGCCGCGCCGAGGTGCTGGGACGGGACGTCCGGGAAGTCTTCCCCGAGCTGCGCGGCACGAGCTTCCAGAACGCCTTCGAGGAGGCGCTGTCCGACGGGCACCTCCGCGTCGTCGAGGACCGGGCACCACGCGGAGCCTGGTACTCGGTCACCGCCGTTCCCTCCGGCCACGGCCTGAACGTCTTCTTCTGCGAGGTCACCGGCCGCCGCCAGCTCGAGGAGGAGCTCCTCGCGACCGAGGCCCGGGCGCGCGGGGCCTAGCGACTCGAGGGCCGCTGCGGAAACCAGTGCCCGGCGAGCGTCGCCATCACCAGGGTGAGCGCGTCCAGCACCCCGAACGCGACGAGGTGCCGCACCACCGCCGTCGCCGCGGGCATCCGCCCCTCCAGCAGGAAGATCAGCACCGCGTGGAGGGCGAACGTCTGTCCCAGCGCGACCAGCCCCGCGAGGATCAGCGCCTCCTGCACCCGCTCGGCCCGGAAGCGCGCGAGGAACGCCGCCACCGCCACCAGCGCCACCGCTCCCCACGCGAGCATCGCCCAGGTCGGCGCCTCCGCACGGGCCATCAGCACGAACGCCCCGCCCAGCAGCGCCGTCCCCAGAGTGGCCGAGCCCACGGCCAGCGCGAGGCGTCCGGAGTTCATGGCTCGACCCTGACCGACAGGCTTCCGAGCCAGCCCGCGGCGAGGCCGACCTCCATCCCGGCGGCGAGCTGCTCGGCGACGGTGGCCGCCCCGGCGAGCACCACGCTTCCGGCGGCGAGCGTCTGACCCCGCGCGGCGAGCAGCGCGCAGAGCTGGACCACCGAGAGCACCGGGTCCCCCGAGATGGCCGCGCCCGTCGCGCGCTGCCGGGGCGTCCCGTCGACGGACATCACCAGATCGACCGCCGCGAGGTTCCGGCCCTCCACCTCCACCCACCGCTCGGGGAGCAGGACGTGCGACGACGAGGCGTTGTCCGCGACCACATCCGGCAGGCTGAAGTACTTGAAGTCGCGGTATCGTGAATCGAGGATCTCCAGCGCCGGGCCCACGCCCGTGCAGGCGGCAAGCACCGCGGCCCGGTCCGGCGTGCCTTGCAGCCCCCGGGCGAAGCGGAAGGCGATCTCCGGTTCGATCTTGGGATGCAGCGTTCCCTGGAGGTGGAAGGTCCCCCGCACCACCATCGCGTCGGTGAGGATGCCGTAGATGGGCGCCTCGAGCGACATCTGCTTGCGCTTGGCCTCGGAGGTCAGGCCCATCTTCATCCCGATGACCCGCTCACCCCGGGACACGCGAAGGGCGATGCCCGCGTCCATCACCCGGTAAGCCTGGGGGAGGTCGAGGTCGGGTGCGTCGAGGGTCAGCCGCTCCACTTCCTGGCCGTGCCGCCGCGCGTCGTCCAGATGACCCGCCAGGCGCTCGATGTCCATCTCACGCTCCTCCGCCCTCGCCGGATCCCCCCGCACCGGCCCGGGTGGCGCATACTAGGAGAGGCGGAGGTTTCATGGACGGTGTCCTCAACGTCATCGACGGTCGCGAGGTTCCGGCACGTTCCGGGGCGACGCTCCCCAACTGGGAGCCCGCCACCGGTGGGCCGCTCGGGACCCTCCCGGACTCGGACGCGACCGACGTGGCCCAGGCCGTCGAGGCCGCCCGGCGGGCCTTCCCGGCCTGGAGCGCCACTCCGGCGCCCGTCCGCAGCCGGCTGCTCCGGAAGGTTGCCGACGGACTGCGGCAGGCCCTCCCCGAGCTCGCCCGCGCCGAGTCGGTGGACTCGGGCAAGCCGCTCGCCGTGGCAACCGACGTTGACATCCCGCGGGCCATCCTGAACTTCGAGTTCTTCGCCGACGCCGCCACGCAGCTCTCCAGCGAGTGCCATCCCACCGACGGCCACGCCCTCAACTACACCCTCCGGCACCCTCTGGGCGTGGTGGGCACCATCTCGCCCTGGAACCTCCCGCTCTACCTCCTCACCTGGAAGGTGGCGCCCGCACTGGCGGTGGGCAACACCGTGGTCGCCAAGCCGTCCGAGGTGACCCCCGTCACTGCCCACTGGCTCGGGCGGATCGCCCTCGAGGCCGGGCTTCCCCCCGGGGTGCTGAACATCGTCCACGGGCTCGGGCCCAAGGTGGGTGACGCGCTCTCCCGGCACCCGGAGATCAAGGCCATCTCCTTCACCGGGAGCACGAAGACCGGCGCGGAGATCGCCCGCACCGCCGGCCCGACCTTCAAGAAGCTGTCGCTGGAGATGGGCGGGAAGAACCCGGTGGTCATCTTCGCGGATGCCGACCTCGACGCCGCGGTGGCCACCACCGTGCGCTCGAGCTTCGCCAACCAGGGACAGATCTGCCTCTGCGGTCCGCGGATCTTCGTCGAGCGCAGCGTCTACCATCAGATTCGCGACGCCCTTGTGGAGCGCACCCGGGCGTTGAAGCTCGGCGACCCGCTCCTGCCCGAGACAGAGCAGGGCGCCCTCGTCAGCCGGGCGCACCTGGACAAGGTGCTGAGCTACCTCGCGCTGGCCCGCGAGGAGGGCGGCCGCTTCCTCACCGGCGGCCGCCGGGCGGAGTTGGCAGGCCGGTGTCAGGGCGGCTGGTTCGTCGAGCCCACGCTCATCGAGGGGCTCGGCCCGGACTGCCGCACCAACCAGGAGGAGATCTTCGGCCCGGTCGCGGCGCTGATCCCCTTCGACTCCGAGGAGGAGGTGCTCCGGGCAGCGAACGGCGTCCGCTACGGACTCGCTGCCTCCGTGTGGACCCGCGACCTCGTCCGGGCGCACCGCTTCAGCGCCGCCCTGGAGAGCGGCATCGTCT
Organism: Myxococcaceae bacterium; assembly: GCA_036489275.1. GTDB lineage: Bacteria > Myxococcota > Myxococcia > Myxococcales > Myxococcaceae > RPRB01. The sequence continues at coordinate 7,757 of DASXGF010000546.1, forward strand.
GGGTGAACACCTGGATGCTCCGGGATCTGCGCACCCCGTTCGGCGGGATGAAGGACTCGGGAGTGGGACGCGAGGGCGGGCAGGAGGTGCTCCGCTTCTTTACCGAGCCGCAGAACGTCTGCATCCACCTGCAAGGAGGTTGAAGGCCCATGGCGGACCGAGTGACCTCGCAGCGCGCCGCGCCCCCGGTGGGCGCCTTTCCCCATGCTCGACGGGTGGGAAACCTCGTCTTCCTCTCGGGCATCGGTCCCCGCGTGCGCGGGAGCCACGACATCCCCGGCGTGACGCTCGACGCGCAGGGGAACGTCACCGACCACGACATCGCCATCCAGTGCAAGAGCGTCTTCGACAACGTGCGCGCCATCCTCGAGGACGCGGGCACGAGCTGGGACCGCCTGGTGGACGTGACGGTGTTCCTCACCGACATGGAGAACGACTTCGCGGTCTACAACCGCCTCTGGGCGGAGTACTTCAAGGACGCCCAGCCGTGCCGGACGACCGTGGAGGTGACGCGCCTCCCCACGCCGATCGCCATCGAGCTGAAGTGCATCGCCACGATGCCGGAGTGACCATGTCCAGGCTGCAAGCGCTCAACTTCAAGAAGTGGATCGACGAGCACCGGCATCTGCTGAAGCCCCCGGTGGGCAACCAGCAGATCTGGGCCGACCGCGAGTTCATGGTGACGGTGGTGGGCGGGCCGAACGCCCGGCGCGACTTCCACGTCAACGAGGGCGAGGAGTTCTTCTACCAGCTCGAGGGCGACATCACCCTTCAAGTTCTGGTGGACGGAAAGCGGGAGGTGGTCCCCATCCGCGAGGGGGAGATCTTCCTCCTCCCGCCCAACGTGCCCCACTCGCCGCAGCGTCCGCCGAACACCGTCGGCCTGGTGCTGGAGCGCCGCCGCCTGGCCAGCGAGAAGGACTCCTTCCTCTGGATCTGCGAGAAGTGCGGCAACGAGCTGTACCGCGAGTCCTTCCACCTGACCGACATCGTGAAGCAGCTGCCGCCGGTGTTCGAGCACTTCTACGGAAGCGAGAAGAACACCACCTGCAGCAAGTGCGGCACGCGGGCGACTCGCGCCTGATGACCGGAGCCATGCCGGTCGTCGACGTCCACACCCATCTGCTTCCCCCCGAGCTGCCCCGCTGGAAGGACCGCTTCGGATACGGCGGCTTCATGGGCCTGAAGCCCAGCGGGCCGTGCCGCGCGCGGATGGTGAAGGACGACGGGCAGGCCTTCCGGGAGGTAGAGGAGAACCTCTGGGCGCCGGCCGCGCGCCTCGCCGACTGCGATCGCGCCGGCGTGGACGTGCAGGTGCTCTCCACGGTTCCGGTGATGTTCTCCTACTGGGCGAAGCC
>DASXGF010000562.1:0-4286 GCA_036489275.1 Myxococcaceae bacterium
CGCTGGCCTTCGCTCGGTCCTCGGGACTCGGAGGAGGCATCGGGAACCCTCAGAATTCCAAGTCCCCCGAGCGCGACGCAAGTCGGCGCAGGTGGGAGCCGGCCCCCGGGCCCCCCTCCCCGCTCAGGCCGGCTGCGCCCCCGGGGCGGAGGGAAGCTCGCGGGCAGTCGCTGTCCCGCGGACCAGCAGCGTCACCCCGAGGGAGAACATCACCAGGGAGATGAACTGGCTGGTGGAGATGTTCCACCACGCGTCGAGCGGAACCGCGTCGATGAGCTTGTGGAGCGTCCCGCGCTCGAAGTCTCCCCGGAACAGCTCGACCGTGGTGCGGATGATCGAGTAGCCGGTCAGGTAGAGCGCCACGATCTCCCCGTGAAAACGCCGGTACCGGCGGGCGATCATCAGCAGCACGAACAGGATCAGCTGTGCCAGCGACTCGTAGAGCTGGGTCGGGTGAATCGGCAGCGAGGTCCCATGCTGCGCCACCCAGTCCGAGACCCGGATCGCCCCCGGAACCGCGTGGTCGAACACCTGTCCGGTGGACTCGACGACCCACCGCTGGAGCTCACGCGACTGGCTGTCCCAGGCGATGGCGCCGGAGCTCGCCTGCCCGAAGATGTCGAAGGAACGGGCTGAGCCGGGAAAGCGTACGGCCCAGGGAACGTGGAGCCCTGCGGACTTCCCCCAGCAGCACCCCGCGGCGAAGCAGCCGAGCCGGCCGAAGGCCTGCCCCAGCGCGACCGTGGGGATGATCACGTCGGCGAGCCGGAGGAACTCGATCTTCCGGTCGCGACAGAACCACCACACCGCGAGGGTCGCGCCGATCAGCCCTCCATAGAAGACGAAGCCGCCGCCGAGCGCACCGATCATCCTCTCCAGGCTTCCGCTGGACACCGCATCGACGAGATCCTTCGGCGTCACCAGGATGAAGAGGATCTTGGAGCCGATGAATGCACTGAGCACCACCCACACCGCCAGATCCATCGCGTCATCCCGCCGACGCTTGCCCTCTTCCCCGCCCCACTCCCGCTCGGCCAGCCTGGCCGAGACCATGATCGCCGCCACGAACCCGGCCATCAGCATCAGGCCGTAGGTGTGCAGCGGGAAACCCTCGCCCTTCCCGCCGAGGAAAGCCGTGCGCGGCAGCGCGTACCAGAGCCCGGCGAGGATCAGCACGGCGAAGGAAGCGCCGTAGATGGCGGCGCGACTCATCCGCTGCTCCTTCGTCGGCGGCTGCACCTTGCCCGTCTTCCTGTCCAGCGTGCCCGGCGCGTTCCGCCACCCGCTCCAGATCCCCCAGCCGAGGAGGAGGACGGCGAAGACGTAGAGCAGGGTCTGGGACAGCGGCGTGTCGAAGCGAAGCTGGATCAGCGTGGGCAGCACGTCTGAACTCCTATCATTACGGCGCCGCCGCGGCCTTCCGCTCCCGGCGCACCATGCCGTCGATGAGCAGGAGGATGACCCCGACCACGATGGCGCTATCGGCCACGTTGAAGGACGGCCAGGTGTAGGCGTCCTTCCAGTGGGCCTCGATGAAATCGATGACGAAGCCTCGGGCCAGCCGGTCCACCCAGTTCCCGATGGCCCCACCGAGGACCAGCGGCAGCCCGATCAACGCCCAGCGCTCCTGCCGCGTTCCACCCAGCCGCAGATAGTAGATGGTGATCAGCACCACCGCGCCGATGGAGACGAGGTGGAACAGCGGTCCGCGCGCACCGGGCGGAAGCCGCCGGAACAGCCCGAAGGCCGCGCCCGGGTTCTCCGCGTAGCGAAGCATCAGGAAGTTCTCGCTGATGACGATGGGGCGCTTCGGACGAAAGTGCAGCCCATCCCACCCGGGCGCCGGCGCCGGGCCGTAGAGCGCCGCGAGGCGGGCGCCGACCGTGGTCAGCCCCTCGAAGCGGGTGGTCAGCCGATCGACCATCTCGTACTTCACCCACTGATCCACCAATACCAGCGCGAGTGCGCTCAGGTAGAGCACGACCAGCTTCCGGACCAGCGCCGGGTCACGGGCGAGGGAACGGGGAACGTCCGGCGCCGCGACCTGCTCCACACCCGGACCGGTCACGAGAGCGCCTCCTGGCACTTGGGACAGACCTCGGCGCCGGCGGCGACCTCCGGCGCATAGGTCCAGCAGCGCGGGCATTTCGCCCCGTCCGCCCTGCGCACCTCGATGCCCAGGTGCCCGGCGCCGGGCAGCGCGGCGGTGGTCCGCACCATCCGCTCGGTGGGCTGGGCTTCGAGCGCCACCTGGCTGACGATGAGCAGCTGGGGCAGCTCGCGGAGATGCCGGGCCAGGAATGCGTGGCCCTCGGCGTCGGCGTGGAGCACGACCTTCGCCTCGAGGGAGCTACCGATGAGCTTGTCCCGCCGGGCCGCCTCGAGTTGCTGCTGCACCGCCGCGCGCACCGAGAAGAGCCGGTCGAAGGTCTCCATCAGCGCCGGGTCACCGCGGCCGGTGGCCTCGGGAAGCCCGGCCAGGAACACCGAGGGCGCGGCCCGGCCGGGCAGGTGCTCCCAGACCTCCTCCGCGGTGAACGAGGTGACGGGAGCGAGCAGGCGGGTGACGTCGAGCAGGATGCGGTGGAGCACCGTCTGTCCGCTCCGCCGCGCGTGCCCCGCGGCCTTCCAGGTGTAGAGGCGGTCCTTGGAGATGTCGAAGTGCACCGCGCTCAGGTCGCTCCCGCAGAAGTCGACCAGCGCGTGGTAGACGAGGTGGAACTCGTATTCGTCGTAGGCGCGCCGCACCCGCCCCACCACGTCGTCGAGTCGCGCGAGCGCCCAGCGGTCGAGCGGCAGCAGCTCGGCCTCGGGCACCGCGTCCTTCGCCGGGTCGAAGTCGTAGAGGTTGCTCAGCGCGTACCGGAGCGTGTTCCGGATCTTCCGGTATCCCTCGGAGAGGTTCCGGAGGATGGACTCCGAGAGCCGGACGTCGTCGTGGTAGTCGGCGGCGGCCACCCACAGCCGGACGATCTCCGCTCCCGACTGCTGGATGAGCTTCTCCGGCTTTACCGTGTTGCCGACGGACTTGGACATCTTCCGTCCCTCGCCGTCGACCACGAAGCCGGCGGTGAGCACCTCGCGGTAGGGGGCCTTCCCGCGGCTGGCCACGCTCACCAGCAGGCTCGACTGGAACCAACCCCGGTGCTGGTCCGAGCCCTCGAGGTACAGATCCCCCGGCAACCCCATGTCCGGCCAGCGCTCGCTCACCGCGGCGAAGGCGCAGGCCGAGTCGAACCACACGTCGAGGATGTCGGTCTCCTTGCGGAGCGCGGTCCCGCCGCAGGACTCGCACTTCAGGTCCGGCGGGGCGAAGCGCTCGAGGGGCGCCGAGTACCAGACCCCGGTGCCGTCCTTCGCCACTGCGTCGGCCACCCGCTCCATCAGCTCGGGGCTGACCACCGACTCGCCGCAGCCGTCGCAGAGCAGCACCGGGATCGGCACGCCCCAGGTGCGCTGGCGGCTGATGCACCAGTCCGGCCGGTTCTCCACCATCCCCCGGATTCGTGAGCGCCCCCAGTCGGGGACCCAGGTCACCGTGCGATCGATCTCGCTCAGCGCCTTGCTGCGCAGCGTGGCGTCCAGGCCCTCCGTCGCGTCGAGCGGCCGGTCCATGGCGATGAACCACTGCGGCGTGGCGCGGAAGATGATCGGGTTGTGGCAGCGCCAGCAGTGCGGATAGCTGTGCTCCACGGCGTCGGTGGGCTTGTTCAGCAGCACCCCCCGGTCGACCAGCAGCTGGACGATCTTGGGATTCGCGTCGAAGACCTTCACCCCGCGCAGCTCGGGCGGCTGGACGGTGTCGTCGTAGCGGCCGTCGGCGCGGACCGGGTTGTAGATGTCGAGGCCGTACTGCAGGCCGACCTCGTAGTCCTCCTGGCCGTGCCCCGGGGCGGTGTGGACCAGGCCGGTGCCCTGCTCGAGCGTCACGTGCTCGCCGAGCACCACCACCCCCTGCCGGTCGACGAACGGATGGCGGTAGGCGAAGCCCTCCAGGTCCTGCCCCGTCGCGTACCCCAGGATGCGGCGCGGCTCGACCAGCGACGCGGCCGAAACCTCGCCACCGGCGGCCGCCACCGTCTTCACGCCGAGGTGCTCGGGCGCGACTTCCCCCAGCACGCGCGGGAGGAGATCCTTGGCCACGACGATGACGCGCTGCCCGAGGTCGTAGAAGACGTATTCCAGCCCCGGGTGCACCGCGACGGCCAGGTTGGCCGGGAGCGTCCAGGGGGTGGTGGTCCAGATGACCAGATCGACCGGCCTGCCGCTCAGGGCGTTGAAGGCGT
>DASXGF010000566.1:0-1577 GCA_036489275.1 Myxococcaceae bacterium
GGTGAGCGACGCGCACGCCCGCGCAGCCGGAAGCGCGCTGGGGCGCCGGGCCGCGGCGGCGACGGTCGCCCTGCGGTCCGCCGACGGAGCGAACGCGGTCAGCCTCTACCGGCCGGCGACCGCTCCCGGCGTGTACGTCACCACCCCGCTTCCGGTGGGCTTCGTCTGGGGCAAGGTGAAGCCCTGGGGGATGCAGAACGGGTCTCAGTTCCGGCCGCAGGGGCCTCCCGCGCTGTCCAGCGCGGACTGGGCGCGCGCGTACAACGAGGTGAAGGACCTCGGGGGAAAGGCGAGCACCACCCGCACCGCAGCGCAGAGCGAGGTGGCCCGGTTCTGGGAGATGACCGGTCCTGGCGCGTACAAGGAGATCGTCGCCAGCGCCGCGCGGGCGCCGGGGCGGTCGCTGCTCCAGAACGCGCGGCTCCTCGCGCTCGCCTCCATGGCGATGGCAGACAGCTACATCGCGATCTTCGACGCCAAGTACACGTACAACTTCTGGCGGCCGCTGACCGCGATCCGGAACGGAGACATCGACGGCAACGACGCCACGGCGCTCGAGGCCGGGTGGCTGCCGCTCATCGACACGCCAATGCACCCCGAGTACCCGTGCGCGCACTGCATCAACGTGGCGGCGGTCTGTGCCGTCCTTTCCCGCGAGTTCGGCGGTCGCGTCCCGCCGCTGACCAGCACGAGCTCGACCGCCCCGGGCGTCACCCACAGCTGGACCCGGGTGGAGGACCTGGTCGACGAGGTATCGAACGCCCGCGTCTGGGGCGGGGTTCACTACCGATCCTCGACCGTCGTCGGTGCGGCGATGGGAAAGAAGATCGGCGAGCAGGTCACGGAGACCGCGCTTCGTCCGGGCCGCTGAGGTCAGCGACGCCGGGCCCAGGGGAGAGCGAGCGTGGCATCCATCGCGGCCGCGGCCTCCTCGAGCGCCCGGCGCCCGGTGTCCTCGTCCAGCCGCTCGGGGATCTCCCTGGCCTCCCGGACGGACGACCAGGAGACCAGCTCGGTCGCGTGGGACCCGCCCGCGGTGTGCACCTGCTCGGCGTGGACCAGCAGGGCCCGCGCGAGGGCCTTCGAGCTCGGACCCGTGGCCCGGACCCGCCCGGTGTGTTGCACCTTCGCCAGCAGCTCCCGCGCCCGGGGCGTGAGCGGGTCCACCTGCCACGGAGCGCGTGACTCCCCCACGCTCACCAGGGCCGGCCACAGGCGGCGATGCACCAGCGTGACCTTCGCCGAGAGCAGCGGGACGAACAGCACCTGGCCGCCGTCCTCCAGGGCGCTCGCCACCTGGAAGATGCGCTTGCCCGCGGGGTGACCCCACCACGAGCCCTTGATCGGCGCGCCGGCCACCAGCGCGGTCAGGCTCGGCTTCCGCGCATCGTGCATGTAGAGGAGCCCCGAGGCCTCCAGGGCCTTCACCACCTCCTGGACTCCTTTCTCGGTGGACGCGTCGCCCATCGAGGGCCCATATACCGCTCCCAGGACGCGCGAGGGTTTCCGCGATGCCGCTGCTCACCGAGCTGTATCGGCCGTCGCTGATGCTGCTGACGGACCTCTACCAGCTGACC
>DASXGF010000593.1:0-2370 GCA_036489275.1 Myxococcaceae bacterium
CCTCGATGTCCCCGTCCTGCATCAGCAGCTGGATCGTCTCGCGGGAGATGACGGGAATCACCTTGGGATAAAGCCTCATAAGCCTTCCTGGGTTACTGGGTACCGGGCCGTGCCCCCGAAGATTGACGGCCGGCGCTTCTCGTGGAAGCCCCCGCTATACCTCACCGGGGGCTCGGCTCCGCAACGAAAACCGGAGAATTTTTTCAAGCGCGTCAGCAGGCGGGCGGTCGAGCCGTGTGGGCCTCCCGGCGTCCCCTCTCGACAGGTCAATCGACGTCGAAGCCCGCGTCTGGTTCCGGCGTGCCTGGATCGCGCTCAGACGGGAACGGCGGGAGGCGGACAGCTCCCACCCGGACCTTTCGACGGCGGACCGCCACCGCGCAGCCACTCCAGAAAGCGGCGGACGCTCTCCTCGAGCAGAGCGTCGCTCGGCAACGTGATCTCGACCAGATCATCGAGGGTCCGCGGCGCGTCGGCCAGCGCTGCCTGGAGCTCGGGGGCGAGCTCCTCGTCCGTCGCCTCGACCTCGGCGAAGTCGCTCGATCGGAACAGATCGAGACAGAGCTCGACGAGGATCGGACGCTGCAGATCCGTCCCCGGGATCTCGCCGATCAGCTCCGTCAGGGCCTCGCGGCTGTCGTCGTCGTCGATCGCCGGGATCTCACGCAGGGGACCGGTCAGACCCATCCGCTCCTGGACGACGAGCCGCAGCCGATCCCGGAAGAGGACGCCGGGGTCGTGACGCCGGCCTTTGAGCGCGCCTTCGAGATCGGCGCGCCGGTCTCCGTGGATCTCGACGCCAGCAGGACCTTCACCCGATCCACGCAGCTTCGCGCGAGGACCTCCTCAGGGCCTGCCTTCGGGGGGCCCCTCGACCGCCGCGGCATCTTCCAGTGAGGCTTCACGGACCGCGTCCCCATCCACCTGGCCCTCGGCGACCTCCCTCCGGAGCTCGGCGTCGCTGGCGTGCAGATGGGCGTGGATCCGCTCGGCGAGGGTCGTCCCGAGCCCCGCCTCCGCCGCCAGATCCTCGATGCTCGCCTCGCGGACGCGCTTGAGAGACCCGAACGCCCGGAGGAGCGCCTTCTTCCGCCCCTCGCCCACGCCCGGAATGTCCTCGAGCACGCTCCTGAAGTTCCGCCGGCGCATCAGCTTCTGCTGGTAGGTGATGGCGAAGCGGTGCGCCTCGTCGCGGAGCCGCATCAATAGAAATAGCTCGGGCGAGTTCTGCGGGAGCACGACCGGGTCCTTCTTCTCCGGGATGAACACCCGCTCGGGACTCCGGGCGGACACCGCCGCGCCGTCGTCCGAGTCGAGCTCCCGGGACTTCGCCAGACCCACGACATCGATGGCGACGCCCACGTCCTTCATCGCGGCCCGCGCCGAGGCGAGCTGGCCCTTGCCGCCGTCGATGACCAGCAGATCCGGCAGATCTCCGGCCTCACGTCCGCGGCGCAGCCGCCGGCTCACCACCTCGTACATCGAGGCGAAGTCGTCCTGCGCCTGCACGCTCTTGATGCGGAAGTGGCGGTAGCGCGCGCGGTCCAGCTCCCCCTCGGTCATCGCCACCTGGCTGGCGACGATGCTCGCGCCCTGGAAGTGCGAGATGTCGAAGCACTCCATGCGCCGCGGCACGCGCTCGAGGCGGAGTCGGTCGCGGAGCCGCTCGAGCACCGCCTCCAGCTCGTCCCGGCTCCGCCGCTGGTCGAGGAGCGCCTGGCGGGCGTTCGCCGCGCTCATCTCCACCAGCCGCAGCTTCTCGCCCCGCTGTGGCACGAGCACCTTGACCCGGCGCCCGCGCTTCTCGGTGAGCAGCTCGGAGAGCGGCTCCACTCCGCCCTCGGGCCGGAGCGGGAGGAGCACCTCGTCCGGGAGCACGTTGTCCTCGCCGTAGTAGAGGTTGACGAAGCTCGCGAGCAGCTCCTCGTCGGGGAACTCCTGGCCCGTGAAGGGGAAGCTCTGGCCGCCGTTGAGCCGGCCCTGCCGCACGTAGAGGACGTAGACCACCAGCCGGTCTGCCTCGCGGTGGTAGCCGAACACGTCCTGGTCGATGGTCTCGGTGGTGGCGATCTTCTGCCGCTCGAGCGAACGCTCGATGGCGAAGAGCTGATCCCGGAGTCGCGCGGCCTGCTCGAAGCGGAGCGCCTGCGCCGCGGCCTTCATCCGGGCCCGGAGCGCGTCGAGGAGCTCGCTCCCCTTCCCTTCCAGGAACAGCGCCACCTCACGCACCGACTCGGCGTACTCCGTGGGCGAGACGTCGTAGACGCACGGCGCCGGACAGCGGCCGATCTGATGCAGGAGACAGGGCCGCTTCCGGTGGTGGAGCACGTGGTCCGAGCAGGTCCGCAGCTGGAAGTAGCGATTGATGAT
>DASXGF010000603.1:0-11580 GCA_036489275.1 Myxococcaceae bacterium
AGATCTTCGGCCCACTCGTCGCGGCGGTCCTGCCCCACGCCCCAGGGATTTCCCTGCCGCTCCATCCCCTCGAAGACCCGCTGGATCTCCGGCGGGAAGCTCGCCTCGACCTGCACCTGGTAGCGGCGCATGTCGACGAGCCGGGGAACGTTCTCGATGAACACCGGGCAGGCCCGCTCGCACCAGCCGCAGGTCGTGCAGGCCCAGACCGTCTCCGCCTGGAGCGCGCTGCCGATGATCGGCGGGAGCTCGGCGCCCGTTCCGGGCGCGAGGTGCTTGTTCGCCACCTGCTCCTGGTGGTCCCAGATCCAGTGCTTCAGAGCCTGATTCACGCCCTTGTGGGTCAGCGGCTTGCCGGTGACGTAGGTCGGGCAGTGGGTCTGACAGCGTCCGCACTCGGTGCAGCTGTAGAGGTCGAGCCCGTTCTTCCACGTGAGGTCACGGACCGTCTTCGTGCCGAACTGCTCGGCCTCGAGATTGGGCGTGGGCAGCACCTTGCTGCCGTCCAGCTTCTGGAAGAACACGTTCGGCAGCGCGGTGATGACGTGGAAGTGCTTCCCCAGAGGGAGGAAGTTCAGGAACGTGAGGATGATGGTCAGGTGCACCCAGAACATCGCCGCGCCGAGCCCCCAGACCACTCCCCTCGGCAGCGGTGAGAGCAGCATCGCCACCACCGAGGTCACCGGCTCCCACGCGGTGAAGCCGTGCCGCTCCAGCACGAGGTGCGAGGCGCCGAACGTGTACTCGCTCACCATGAGGGCGGCGATGAACCCGAGGATGAGGTACGCCTCCCAGGAGCGGGTCAGTCGATCGGGCTTCACCTTGGCCCGGAACCAGAAGAAGTAGGCCACGCCCACGATGGCTCCGAGGGCGACCAGGTCCTTGGCCAGGAGGTAGAGGCCGAAGACCGTCTCCGCGGCCGGGTGCTCCTTCCAGAAGGGATCGGTCGGCGTGGAGAGGACCTCGAGCAGCGTCGAGGAGAACCCCATCGCGAACAGCATGATGGTGCGAAGGGCGAGCACCATGAAGGCCACGAAGATGAGGACGTGGGCCAGGCCCGGGGAGCGTTCCTCGGGGTCCACCATGCGCTTCTGTCCCAGGCCGAAGCGGATCAGCGCGCGGGTGCGCTCGGCCAGGTGGTCGAGACGCCTCTCCGGCTTCATGGCCAGAAGGACCGAGGTGCGCCCGTACATGATGTAGACGAAGACGGTGATCCCGACGAAGAGCAGCAGACTGGTGATGAGCGGATTCATGGTGCCCTGACCCGGAAATCAACCTACGGGAGAGCCCCGTGCTCGGCAACGCCGCTGACGGAAGCCGTGCTTCTGGGACCGTCGAGGAGGAGCACCGGCCGGAAGCCCGCCGCGTCGCAGGAGGCGAGCACGTAGCGAACTCCTCCGTGCTCGCCCTGGAAACCGGCTGCGATGCCCTGCGGGCCGTGGAGGTGGCCGTAGACGCAGACCGCCGGGCGGAACGCCTCGATGAGCTCGGAGAACGCCGTCGGCGTCACGTTCGCGTAGAGCGGGGGGAAGTGCACCGCGACCACGGGGGTGAGCCCGGGCGCGGCCAGAAGTCGTTTCCGGGCGTCCTCGATGGAGAGCGTCAGCCGCCGGGCCTCGCGCTCGACGTACTGGCGGTCCGCCGGCTCGTCGCCCATCTCGCCTCCCGGCATCGGCGGGGCCTGGGGCGTCGTCCAGAGCCGGGAGCCGGCGATGACGTAGGGCCCCACCGTCACGGCCGAGTTGTGGATGAAGCCGACCACCGAGCGGTAGGGCTCGAGCACCCGGCGGAGCTTCGACGCCGAGTCACCCCACCAGTAGTCGTGGTTCCCGCGGAGGAGGACCTTCTTTCCCGGACGCGCGTCGAGCCAGGTCAGATCGTCCGCCACCTCCGCCGGCCTGGTGGCCCAGGAGATGTCGCCGGCGACGATGATCGCGTCCTCGGCGGTCACGGTCCGGTCCCACGCCTCGGCGAGCGGGCCGGGATGACCGATCCAACCGAACCGGTCCATCGTCTTGCCGCGCGTGGATGGGAGATGGGTGTCTCCGATGGCGAAGAGGCGCATGGGCGAGCGCCGCACCCTAGGACGCCGCATCACTCCCGGCTAGATGCCGACCAGCACCCGGAGGCCGACCTCGAGAGAGTCGAGCGAGCGACCGGTGTCCGCACCGGGCGGGTCGGTCACGTCGGGGAGGCGGGTGTGGCCGAGGGACCCGCGCACGAACGGCCCGAGGGCGAAGAAGCGACCCAGGAGGAAGTCGACGCCGAGGCCGAGCCGGGCGAAGTCCCAGGTGTGCGCCGAGCTGCGGAACGAGCCGTCCTCGTACTCGAGGTCCACGCTTCCGAAGGCCATGCCGAGCGAGACCCAGGGACGGATCCGCGGCCCGGTGTCGAACCGCCACTGCACGTCGAAGCCGATCTGCTTGCGGTGCAGCTCCCACTGCTGATCGCCTTCCGGGCTCTTGAAGGAACCGGTGTCGAGCTCGAGCCCGAGCGAGAGGTTCGCGCTGAAGCGCAGGCGGAGGTCGACCCCGAAGCTCGGTCCTCCCGCGGCCTGGACCCAGTAGCTCTGGCCCCCCGCGGCGCGTCCGCCGAGCTCCACGCCGAAGCGTGGCTCGTCGAAGACGCTGTCCGCCCCGCCCTCGACGCTCGAGAGAAGCCCGAGCAATACCAATCCAGCGCTGACCATCACTGACCCGAGGAGTCGAGACTGTAGCGTTGCTTCCGGTCGACATGCGATGGTCCCTCGCGCTGACCGTCCGCTCCGGGGGAGAGCATGCACGCGCTCGAGCAGGCGTGGCCCCTGTACATCGGTCCCCGGCGTCCTCCTCCTCCGGCTGACGACTGAGCACTGGACCCTTGCACCCGCGCTCGAGGTGACGGACACCGGAGCGACGCATGTCCCAGCTCGATCCCGAGCGCCGGCGCGTCCTCGCCGTGCTGCGGCGCCATGGATGGAACGCGACCTCCTTCCAGGTGCTCGAGCCCGGGTTCCGGTACTGGTTCGCGGACGAGGACGCCTGCGTCGCTTACGTCGACACCGGCCGGGCCTGGGTGGCCGCCGGGGCTCCGCTCACGGAGCGCGCGCGGCTCCGCGAGGTCGCCGAGGCCTTTCACCGTCGGGCGCTCGAGGCACACCGCCGTCTCGCATTCTTCGCCGTGGAGCAGCGGGTGGTGGAGGCGCTCCACTGGCGCTCGTTGCACATCGGCGAGCAGCCGGAGTGGGACGCGGACGGCTGGCCCGAGGCGCTGCGCACCAGCAGCAGCCTTCGAGAGCAGCTCCGGCGAGCGCGCGCGAAGGGAGTGAGCGTCCGGCTCGCTTCCGCCGCCGAGCTGAGCTCGACCGCCTCGCCACTACGGCGAGAGGTGGAACGCCTCGTCGCCGGCTGGCTCGGTCGTCACGAGATGGCGCCGATGGGCTTCCTGGTCCAGGTGGATCCGCTCACGTTGCTCGAGGAGCACCGGATCTACCTGGCCGAGCAGGAGGAGCGGCTGGTGGGCTTCCTCACGGCGGCGCCCATCTTCGCCCGGCCGGGATGGTTGCTACAGAACCTCATCCGCGCCCCCGAGGCGCCCAACGGGACCACCGAGCTCCTGGTCGACCACGCCATGCGCGATGCGGCCGCTGAATCCGGCGAGGGCTCACCGATGGTGACGCTGGGGCTCGCGCCGCTCGCCGGGCAGGTGGTGCCGGCTCTGAGGCTGGCGCGCTCGGCTGGCTCGGTGCTCTTCGACTTCGAGGGGCTGCGCGCGTTCAAGGCCCGGCTCCGGCCCTCGCGGTGGAGCCCCATCCACGTCGTCTACCCGCCGGAACAGGGCGCGGTCCGCACGACGGTCGACGTGCTGGAAGCGTTCGCCCGCGGCCATCTGCTCCGCTTCGGGCTCCAGACGCTGCTGCGCGGTCCGACGATCGTCGTGTGGATCCTGGCCACGCTGCTGGTCCCCTGGACCGTCCTTTTGGCGCTGGCCGACTCCTGGCACTTCCCGGCGGAGTGGGTGCGCTGGGGCTGGATGGGCTTCGACGTGGTGCTGGCGGCGGCGCTCTTCCGACTCGCTGTGCGCTGGAGCGACCGGCTGTCGCGCATCGTCGTCGCCGCGGTGGGTGTCGATGCGGTGGTGACGCTCGCCGAGGTACTGGCCTGGAACGTCCCCCGGCTCCGGGGAGTCGGCGATGCGCTGATCTCGCTGGTGGCGGTGGCCGCTCCGACGCTGGCCTTCGTCATCCTCTGGCGAGCGCGCGTGCGGCGACGCGCTCCGCCCTGAGCCGCGGCCGGTGCGCGCCCACCAGGTCGCTTCGGGTGAGCATCCCCACCAGGGTCGAATCCGGTCCGTCGGAGAGCACCGGGAGCCGTCCGACGCCGGTGTGGGCCATCACGTCCGCGGCGTGGCGGAGCGTGTCCGAGGCGTGCACCGTGACGGGCAATCGCTCGATCAGCTCCGTAACGCGCTTGCCGGGCGCCGCGGCGGCGAGCGCGCGACGCATCACCACCCCGACGACTCGCTTTCCGTCGACCACCGGGAAGCCCTGGTGTCCCACGCTCGCCAGCCGTCGCAGCGCCTCGCCGACGGTCTCCGACGCGCCAATCGTCACCACCGGACGGCTGGAGAACTCGCCTGCGCGCCACTGGGCGAGCCAGTCCGCGGCGTACTCCGCCGGAACCACCCGCCCGCGCCGGGCGATGCGCTCGGTCATGATGCTGTGCTTCATCAACGCGGCCGAGACGAGCCAGGCCACGCTGCACCCGCCGAGGAGCGGCAGGAGCCCCAGCGGCTGCCGGGTGGTCTCGAAGGCGAACACCACCGAGGCCAGCAGCGCCCGGGAAGCCCCGGCGAACATCGCCGCCATTCCCACCAGCGCGGCCAGGCGCGGATCCACTCCGGCCTGCGGGAGCAGCAGCGCGAGCCCGGTGCCGAGGAGCGCGCCGAGCGCCCCGCCGACCGTGAAGAGCGGGGCGAGGGTTCCGCCCGAGGTCCCGCTGCCGAGGGCGATGGACCAGCTCGCGAACTTCAGCACGCAGAGCGAGAGAAGCGGTCCGACGGCCAGTGCCCCGGTCAGCACGGCGTCGATGTTGTCGTAGCCCACGCCGAGGGTGCGCGGCGCGAAGTACCCGATGATGCCCACCGGGAGCGCGCCGAGCGCCGGCCACCACATCCAGTGGATGGGGAGGCGCTCGAAGAGGTCCTCGATGCGGTAGACGGCCTTCGTCACCCCGACCGAGACCACGCCCACCAGTGCCCCGAGCAGGACGTAGAGCACCAGGGCGACGCCGCTCGGCTCGGTGAAGCTCACGCTGTGGAACGCCGGGGCGCTCCCCGCGTAGGAGAAGCGGACGCCCGTCGCCGTGCAGGCGGCGAGCGCCACCGGGATGAGCGAGCGCGGGCGGTACTCGAAGAGCAGCAGCTCGATGGCCAGGAGCACCGCGGAGACCGGAGCCCCGAAGGTGGCGGCCATGCCTGCCGCGGCGCCAGCGGCGAGCAGCGTCTTGCGCTCGGCCGCGGTCACCGAGATCACCTGACCCAGGACGGAGCCCAGCGCTCCGCCGGTGGCGATGATCGGCCCCTCCGCCCCGAACGGACCGCCGGTTCCGATCGCCACCGCTGCGGAGAGCGGCTTGAGGAAGGTCATCCGCACCGGGATGCGGCTCTCGTTGGTGAGGATCTGCTCCATGGCCTCGGGGATGCCGTGGCCCCGGATGGCCTGGGAGCCGAAGCGGGCCATCAGCCCCACCACGAGCCCGCCGATGGGCGGGACGAGGATGACCCACACCCCGAGGTGCGCGGTGGTCGGGCCGAGCGCCTCGAGCGAGGCGGTGCCCCGGAAGGCCAGGTTGGTCACGAGGAAGATGAGCCGCTGGAGCATCTGGGCGACGCCCGCGGCCAGCAGACCGACTCCCACCGCCAGCGCGCAGACGTACGCGGTCCGCCGGGTGACGTTCGCCGCGTGCGGCGCGATGTGCGCCTGGGCCAGCCCCGGGCCCATCGACGGCGCGACCGGAAGTCCCTCGGTGGTGGAGCCGGTTCTCGCCGGGCCGTCAGCCACGGCTTCGGGCCCGGCCGCCGGACGGATGAGCGCGCCGGCGCGAGCGGGTCACGTGGCTTTCGCCCTCGAAGAACATGGGGGTCGGGGCGTTCTCGTCGATGCCCATTCCGCGGACCACTCGCTCGAGGAGCCGCTCCAGCTCCTTACGCTCGGCGCCGGAGAGCTGCTCCAGGGCGTCGAGGAGCTCGGCCTGCGGCGATCGCGGGGCGGTGCCGAGCAGCCGCTTGCCGGAGGCGGAGAGGCGGAGGGTCGTGCGCCGGGCGTCGTCGGGCGCGACGGCCCGGACCACCAGGCCGCGCTCGGAGAGGCGGTGCACCACCACCGAGACCGAGCTGGCGTCGGTGAGAGTTCGCCCGGCCAGCTCGGCCATCGAGCCGACCGGACCTTCGGCGAGTCGTTCCAGGACGAAGAGCTGTGCCGCGCTGAGCCCGAGGCGTGACTCGGCGGCGCGGTCGGCGAGCCGGAGGGCCCGCACCAGCCGTCTCAGCGCCCGGAGCGTTCCGGCGGAGGATGTGGAGACTTCCATGGGTTCCCAACTAATAACACCGCTGGACGGTTTCCGGCAGTCTCGCCCCCCGTCAGGGCCGGGTGTCCGATGCTTCCCAGTTGCGGAAGCGCACGCCCAGTCTCACGGTGAAGGGACCGGAGATGGTGTCCACGCCGGCACGGCCCACGAGATCGCGCCGGTCGAGAATGTTTTCCACCGCAGCGTAGATCTCCACCGCGGAGCCGATTGCCCGGGCGACGTACGCGTCCAGCCGGAACTGGGTCCCCAGCGGGAGCGTGTTCAGATCGTCCTCGTACTGGACGAGCGCCGCGATGCCCTCGACGCGCGCCGTCCAGCCCGCCGCGGGACGGGCCTCCACCGCGCCCGCGATGCGGTGCACCGGATCCTGCGGTAGCCGCTTTCCGATCGTCCCCCGGGCGAGGTCCGCCTCGAGGACCCGGGAGTCGACGAAGGTGTACCCCGCCCTCAGCTCCCATCCGCGGAACGGCTGCGCCTCCAGCGCGAGCTCCAGCCCCTGAACTCG
The DNA here is from genome assembly GCA_036489275.1 of Myxococcaceae bacterium. Lineage (GTDB taxonomy): Bacteria > Myxococcota > Myxococcia > Myxococcales > Myxococcaceae > RPRB01. Next base: position 7,072 of record DASXGF010000603.1, read on the forward strand.
CGCCTTGCCCAGGTTCTGGCGCTGCCGGGCATACCCCTCCAGCCCCTGAGGAGGAGGCACGGGAAGGGTCACGTTGGTGATCGGGTCGTGGAGCTCGTTCCAGAAGAACGTGGCGCGTGTCCGCAGCAGCCGGACGGGCAGCCACTCCACGCCCGCCTCGGTACCGACGAGCGTCTCGGCGAGCAGCGCGGGATTGGCCGCGGTGTTGACCGTCCCGACGGTGAAGGGCCGGTACAGCTCGCCGAGGGTGGGCGCCCGGAACGCCCGGTTGACCGACGCCCGGAGGGCGACCGACTCGATGACCTGCCACAGCGCTCCGAGCCTGGGGCTGAGCTGAGTCTCCGTCCGCGCCGGGAAGTCGGTGATCGTGTGTGTACCGCCGACGGTTGTGATCTCCAGGCGGCCCTGCTCGTTCTGCCAGTGGTCCAGCCGCAGCGCCGGGACGAGCGTCAGTGGCCCGAGCCGGATGGTGTCCTGGACGAAGACGCCAGCCGAGAGCTGGAGACCTCCACCATTTCGCTCCGTCGCCGCAGTCGGGGGTGCCGAGGACGCGGGGAAGAGATGCTCGTAGGACGTGCCCGAGATGCGGTGGAGGTCTGCTCCGAGGTCGAACAGCTGTCCGGCCCACCGCGGCGAATGCCAGATGACCGAAAGCCCCTCGTCGTCCGATGGAACGCGCTGCTCGCCGGCGAGCGACTCGGAATTGCGGTTGGAGGTGGGCGGAATGCTCGCTCGCTGCTGCCGGAAGACCTGGTTCCGGAACCACCCGGCGAGCTCCACCGACGGCGCCTCGCGTGGACCGAGGGCGAGGGTCAGGGAGATGGAGCGGACCTGCGCCGCGCCGTTGGTGAACTCGGTCCCCCCGTTCTGGTCCTCGTTGAAGAAGCCGAGCTTCATCCCGAAGAGCGCGGTGGGGGAGAACTGGTCCTCCAGCCGGCCCTGAAGCGAGACGTGGGTGCTCCCGGCCGGGACGTCGATCTTGCCGCGATCGTACGGGGCGACGACGTTGTATCCGTTGCTCCCGAGGACCTCCGAGGTCAGCTCCACCGCGACTGGCCCGGCGCGCTGGACGCCACGGAGCCCGACGCCGAGCGAGGGCAGCGTGTCGCCGAACAGGTCGGCCTCCGCCGATGGCACGTCGAGGGGCCTCGACCGCACGTTGACCACCCCCCCGAGCGCGGTCGTGCCGTAGAGCACCGAGCTGCCGCCGGGGACGATCTCCACCGAGCCGATGGAGAGCCCGGGAACCGACTGCCAGTAGACCCACCCTCCGAAGGCATCGTTGAGCGGCAGGCCATCGACGAGCACCAGGGCGCGAGAGACCGCGGACGGTCCCACGCCCCGGAGGTTCAGGCCCTGGCTCGACGGATCGGCCACCCGGCTGGAGGAGCGCCGGAACGTTCCGATGTCCGGCACCTTCCGGAGCACGTCGTCCAGCAGCGGCGACGCCGACTGCTCGAGGTCTGTCCGGTCGAGGACCGTGACGTCGGCCGGAACCTCGCTCCGGGGACGCGGTGCGCGGCTGGCCGTGACGACCGTCTCGCCCACCAGGGGAGCCGCGGGCGTCCCCGAGGCGATCCCCGCGTCCGGAACGGGAACCGCGCCCGGCTTGGCGGTTGCGCCCGGAACGCCCCCGTCGGAGGTCGTGGCGGGCGTGGCATCTTCCTGCGTTCCGTCGCTCGCGCCGGCCTCGAGCGCACCATCGACCTGGGCGCTCGCGGCGAGCATCGCTCCGAGAAGCGCGAGTCCGAGTCCGCTCACCGCCGCATGTTCCGGTCGGCGAACACGTCACCGGCCTCCTGCTCGGGGATCCCCGGGGTCGGGCATCACGTTCGGCAGACCATCGCCTGCCGGCCGCCGGTTCCACCGGAACATCCCGACGGGCGTGTTCTCCAGTCGACCGGGTGGGTCCTCGACGACCTGACGGAACTCGATGGATTCGGGCGGAGGCGCGGGCTCAGTGCACGAGGCGCTCGAGCGCCGGCGTCCGGGCGTGCTCCAGCTTCCCGACGCAGGCCAGCAGGAGATCGCGGTACTCCCCGGTCTCGCGCAGCCCGGACACCATCCAGCGACTGGCGATGACCAGCGTCGGCACCCGCCGCACGCCACGTCCGCGGGCCAGCCGGTGCTCCTCGCGGATCAGCCGGCGGGTCTGCGACGAGCCGAAGGCGGCGGTGAAACGATTCATCTGGAGGCCGGCGCGCTCGGCCAGCTCGAGCACGATGTCCGGACGGGTGACGTTCAGCCCCTGCTCCAGCGCCGCGTGCCGCAGACGCCTCTGCAGCTCGAGACGCGCGGGCTCCCCCTGGAGTCGCGCGGCCTCGAGCGCCGCGAGTGGCTCCGTGCTCGAGCGCGGCGGATCTCCCGACGTCCAGAGATCCGGCCGAAGCGGCAGGGCCTCGCGCTCGCGCGCCGCCAAGGTGAGGTCCTTCACCGCGCGGGAGATCTCCTCCTCGCTCGGGAGCGACTCCATCGGCCGCAGCGGATAGGGACGGGGAACGAAGCGAAAGACGTCGGCCAGCTCGCGCTGCAGCTGCGACAGCCGCAGCTCGGCGAGCCACGACCAGGGGCAGAGCACGTCCTGGTACACCAGCACCTGGATCTGCTTGTGGGGTCGGCTCATGCGTGTGCGGAGCAGGGCCGGACTGTAGAGAACGCGGGCGCGGGTCGACAACGGTGTCTGCGACGCCCCGTCGCAAAGCATCCAGGCTGGCCAGAAAGAATCGCAGCGCACATCGCTGTGGAGGACTGCACACCACGCTCGGCTGGATGCCGACTAGAGCGCGCGGCGCGTCACGAGGTCCGGCGGCCGGGACAGCGCCAGCGCCCGGTCGATGATGGCGCCCGCGGCGTCCAGCCCTGTTGCACGCTCCAGCCCCTCGAATCCCGGGCTGGAGTTCACCTCGAGGAGCGTGGGCCCCTCCCGGGTCTCGAGGAGATCCACGCCCGCCACCTCCAACCCCACCAGCGACGTCGCCCGGAGGGCCGCCTCGACGTAGGCCGGCTCGAGCTCGACCGGTCGCCCATGTCCACCGCGGTGGAGGTTGCTCCGGAACTCGCCCCGCTTGGCCCGCCGGCGCATCGCCCCGATCACCCGGCCGCCGACCACCAGCGCCCGGACGTCACGCCCCCGCGACTCGGCGACGAACTCCTGGAGGACGATCTCCTGGCCGAGTCCCTGGAAGGTGTCCAGGATTCCCTGGAGCTCCGGAATCGTCGACGCCAGCATCACCCCGACCCCCTGGGTGCCCCGCAGGAGCTTCACCACGGCCGGCAGCCCGCCCACCTCGTCGACCAGGCGCGGGACGTTGCTCGCGTCGCGGGCCATCACCGTGCGGGGGATGCGCAGGCCCGAACGGCCGAGCAGCTGCAGGCAGCGCAGCTTGTCCCGGCTGCGAGCGATGGCCTGCGCCCCGTTGAGGGCCGGCACCCCCATCATCTCCAGCTGCTCGACCACCGCCAGGCCGTAGCCGGTGATGGACGCGCCGATCCGGGGGACGACCACGTCCAGGCCCCGGAGCTCGACACCGCGGTAGACCATCCGGGGCGCGCCGGCGCTCAGCACCAGGCTGCAGCGCAGGGTGTCCAGGACGAGCGGGCGGTGTCCCCGGGCGCGGATCGCCTCGACCAGCCGGCGGGTGGAGTAAAGCGAGCGCTTCCGACTGAGGATGGCCACCCGCCGGCGGCCGGGTGCAGCAATGCTCCGGGACGGACGACGGTCCCGCGACTTCGGGCGCTGTCTCCTGGGCGAAGCCACGGCGGGCCGCGGACCCTAGCACCGCCGGGAAGCGTGCGGTTTGCGCCGCGGGACGGAGGGTGCTAGCCGAACGGATTTTCTCCCCGTCCCGCCATGTCCGACGCCGGCGACAGCCGCTGGAAGCAGACCCTCAACCTGCCCCGCACCGACTTCCCCATGAAGGGGAACCTCACCCAGCTCGAGCCGCGCATTCTCGCCCGCTGGGAATCCGAGGACACCTACCGGGCGCTGCTCGAGAAGAACGCCGACGCCCCCCGCTTCGTGTTTCTCGACGGGCCTCCTTACGCCAACGGCGAGCTGCACGCCGGGCACGCGCTGAACCACGTCCTCAAGGACATCGTGGTGAAGTCCCGGAGCATGGCCGGGCGGCTGTGCGCCTACCGGCCGGGGTGGGACTGTCACGGGCTCCCCATCGAGCAGGCGGTCGAGAAGCGGCTGCGCGAGCGGAAGGTGGACCGGCGCAACCTCTCGCGTGACGAGTTCCTCGCCGCCTGCCGCGAGTACGCCCTCGAGTACATCGGGATCCAGGCCGCGGTCCGGAAGCGGATGGGGAACTTCGCCCTCTGGGACGAGCCCTACCGCACCCTCGACTTCGCCTACGAGGCGCAGGAGCTCCGGGAGCTGGCGCGGATCGCCCGGCGTGGCCTCATCTACCGGCGCAAGAAGGCCGTGTACTGGTGCATCACCGACCAGACCGCCCTGGCCGAGGCAGAGGTCGAGTACGAGAATCGCCGGAGCCCGTCGGCCTACGT
>DASXGF010000633.1:0-2668 GCA_036489275.1 Myxococcaceae bacterium
TCCGCGAAGAGCTGGCGCAGATGAACCTTTGACGCAGTTGCAGCGTGGGACTCGAGCGCCTTCCACGCCGCGGCTCGCTTCGTGCTCACGGGATCACCTCCGCGCCGCGTCTTAGCGCACTCACTCGACGACTTGCTGCCCTCCGTCGACGTCGTAGGTCGCGGCGGTCAGGGCGGTGTTGGCCATGAGGTGGACCGCGAGCGCGGCCACGTCCCCCGGTCCGACCACTCGCCGGATGGGAAGCGTGTCCCGGAGCTGCTTGCGCCGGCTCTCCAGCTGGTCTCCGAGCAGGGTCGCCGACAGCGCGGTGTCGACGAAGCCCGGGGCGATGACGTTGATCCGGATCGGGGCGATCTCCAGCGCCAGGCTGCGGACGAGAGCGGGGAGGGCGGCGGTCAGGGCCGAGGCGAGCGAGAGCCCGACCGCCGGACGCCGGCCCCCGGTGCCGCTCATGAAGATCAGGCTTCCTCCAGGTCTCACCTTGGTGACGGCGTGGCGGGCGACCTGGAGGACCAGCAGCATGTGCTCATCGAGGAGGCGGCGCACCTCCTCGAAGTCCATGTCGGCGAGGCGCCCGTAGTAGGGCGCGCCGGCGGTGACCATCACGTGGTCGATCGGGGTGGGGAGCTCTCGGAAGAATCCCTCCAGGCGACCGAAGTCCGTGGCGTCGAAGGCGAGGGAGCTCGCCGCGCCGAGCTCGCTCGCCGCCTGCCGCAGCCGCTCGGGATTGCGGCCGGTGAGGATCACCCTGGCCCCCTCGGCCCGGGCCCTCCGGGCAGTCTCGAAGCCGATGCCCGCGCTGCCGCCGATCACGACGACGGTCTGTCCGGACAGCTCCGGCTCGCGCTGCGGGGGAGGGGCGGTGGGTGCGGCGCTCATGATGCCTCCACGGGTCGGGTCGCGTGTCGCTGACACTCCGCGCCGGTGGCTGTCAACGAAGGTCCGTGGCCGGGAGCTGCGGCCCGTCGGCTCGTGAGCACGTCGCGGGTCCTGGGCCGGGGGCCGGACGGGACGCAGCTCGGGTCTCGTGCGGCCCGCCACTCCGTGGCGTCGTGACGGAGTCGATACCCACCTCGCAATGACCCGCGGGAGCCAGCTCGCCGGCGCGAGCGGAGGCAGAGTGCAGGAACGCATCCGTGGTGGGCCGAGGCCCCACCGGGCTGGCCAGGGACTCGGGCGCGGTCGCCTCGTGGCGGTCGTGCTCACGGCAGCGCTCGTCGCCTGTGACGGGAGCATCACCGGCGTTCACGGCAACGAGCCGGCGGGCGCCGGACCCGGAGGCAGCCAGAACGGCGGGAGCACGGGCTCTGACGGCGGTGTCGTGCTCTCCTCCGAGCTCCCCTGCGCGGCGTACGACGTGCTGAGCGCGTACTGCTGGACCTGTCATGGAGCCACGCCGGCCGGCGGGGCGCCCCAGTCCCTCGCCACGCTCGCCGCCCTCCAGGCCCCGGCGCCCGGCAACCCGACGGCGACCAACGGGGCCCGCGCGGTGGTTCGGATGCAGTCGACCACCTCGCCGATGCCGCCCGCGCCGAACACCGTCGTTCCCGCGCCCGAGGAGAGCGCGTTCGCGGCATGGGTGAACGCGGGCATGCCGGCCGGAAGCTGCGTGACCGATGGTGGCGTGCCGCCCCCCGTGGACGCGGGTCCTCCGCCTCCGCCGGACCCTCTCGGCGCCGCGCCCACCTGCACCAGCCAGTCGACCTGGACGGGTGGAGCGCGCGGGAGCTCGAACATGGAGCCGGGGCGCGCCTGCATCACCTGCCACACGCAGCAGGGCGGGCCCAGCTTCGACGTCGGGGGAACGGTCTACCCGACCGGCCACGAGCCGGACGACTGCAACGGGAGCGCCGCCGGCGGAGCGGTGGTGACCGTCACCGATGCGCTGGGCGTGACCGCCTCGTTCGTCGCCGGTAGCGTCTCCGGGAACTTCCACGGCTCCGCGCAGCTCACGTTCCCCATCACTGCCAGCGTCACCTTCGACGGCAAGACGCGCGGGATGACCACGGCGGTCCCCACCGGCGACTGCAACAGCTGCCACACGCAGAACGGCGCGAGCTCGGCGCCCGGACGCATCACCCTGCCTCCCTGAGCCTTGCCGCGCAGAGGCTGCGCGCCACGGACGAGACGCCGCCGGGTCGGCAGTTTGCTCGCGTGGCGCTCGGCGAGTCGGCAGGATGCGCTCGCAATGTTCCGCGCGTGGCGCGTGGTGGCCGTTGGACTCTGCCTCGCGTCGACCGGCGCGGCGACCGCGAAGGTCCGCTCCGCGAAGCCTCCGGCGAAGGTGGTGCTCGACTACCGCCGCCAGACCGGCGCCGAGGCATGTCCCAGCCGACCGGAGCTCGAGTCCCAGGTGCGGGAGATCCTGGGACGCGCTCCTTTCGCGCGAAAGGCGCCGCGCACCGTCCGCTGTGTGCTCCGCGGAGAAGGCGGAGCGGTCGCCGCTCGCGTCCAGCTGCTGGACAGCCGCTCGGGCCGCGTCCTGGGGGTCCGCGAGCTCTCCGCCACCGGTCCGGGGAGCGGCGCGCACGCCGGCTGCTCCCACCCCCAAGGCTGAGGGCGCGGTCCCGTTGCGTCCGCCGGAGGACGCGGGCGGCGTCGCGGTCACCGCAGGCGGCCTCGAAGCCGGCGGTCCGGGCGCAGGCGCCGGGCTCGGCGGAAGCGGTGG
>DASXGF010000662.1:0-2528 GCA_036489275.1 Myxococcaceae bacterium
GTCCGCTCCCGGAAGAGCCGCTAGCTGCCGTTCGGAGACGCCCACCGAGCGCGCGAGACTCCGGACCCGCAGCCGCCCGTGTGTCTCCGAGATCTGGCGAAGACCGTGGCGAATGCGGGCCAGCGCGGCGGTCCGCGAACCCGAGACCCGGTTCGCGAGGGCGCGCTGGACCACGGGGGCACGAGCATCGGGGGTACGCTGCGTCGCCATCTCGTCCAGCAGCGACTGCGCCCGGGGCCAGAGGTCCCCGAGCGGAACGGTCCGGTCGCGGAGCTCGTGCAGCGGGACGTCGACGATCGGTAGCGCTTCACCCGGAGCCAGGGTGACGCCCACCACACAGCGCGCAGGTCGGGAGGCGGACCGGGCGCGTGTGGCCACGCCGATGGCCATCGCCTCCACTCGCTCGCCGAAGGCGAAGAGGAGATCGACGCAGCCGTCGGGCACGTCCTGCTTCGGTTCGAGGTCGAGGCCATCGAGCGCCCAGCAACAAACCACCACTCCACGCAGCGCCGCGATCGGCGCGAAGACCTTCGGCGTGGCGGCGGCAACCATTCGACGAGATGTCCTGACGAGTCCGCCGAGCGTCTAGCTGAAGGGTAGGACCCGGCCACGCCGCTCCCTGCACGCCGAGCGGGGTGTCCAGGCTGCCGTTGCAAGTCTGCTGTGAGTCCAGTTGCCGGCCCGGGGTGAGACGAGGCGCGCCTGGCTCCCACCGGCGCTGAGCTCCGTCTCCGAGGTGGTTCTGACGGCCCAGGCTACGGGGCCGAGCCGGACAGTGCCTGGAGCGCAACGGGCCGCTGCGGAAGTCAGCGAGTTCCCGAGGCCGGCAGGCGGCCCGCCCGGTGCAATTTCCCGAGTCGAGCTCCGCCCGCCTCAAGAATCGCGGAGCGGGAGAACGCCATGAAGCGCCCCTTGTTCCTTGTTCTGTCTACCCTGCTCCTCGTTCTTTCCGACCCGATTGCCCAGGTGGAACGGATCTGCAGTCTGGCGGGTGTTTGCCGGTGAAATGCCAAGGGCGCCGTCCGTGACGGACGCGCCGTCGGATGCGGTCTCAGCGCGCTGCAAGCCACTCGGTTGAAGGAAGCAGCCTCGGGTCTCCGCGGCCCCGATTGTTCGCGGCTCCGTGCTTGCGCTGGCATCGAGGAGCTGCGGATGTGGCTGGACAGGAGTGGGTCAGTCGCCTGCCCGGAGCGTGCAGATGGCTCGAGTCGAGGGCTGGATTCGTCGCGTCGGGTCCGGGGTCCTGCTCCTCGTCTCGTTCCTCGCAGCCACCGCCGCCGGCCTGCTCATCCCCTATGCCCTCGCGGCCTGGGTGGGCAGCCTGCCTGTCGTGACGCTGGCTTCACTGGCTGCGTTCGGGGTGGTGGCCTGGCTCGGGACGAGAGCCGTTGTCGCGGTCTGGCCTGGTTCGCTCGCCAGCCACATCGCGCTGCTGGGAGCGGCGTCTTCGACTCTGGTCTTCCTCGCAGTGCTCTACATCCTCGTCCTGCGACCCTCGGCTTCTCGTTTTCCTGAGGTCGAGCCGTACGAGAACACCCGCTACTGGACGCTCGCGACCGGCTCGGTGATCGCACACAGCGACTTCGAGCCGCCGCCGGGGGTCACGAGGAGGCCGGAGGCGATCGTCTATCTCCACGGGGGCCCCGGTGCGCGGCAGGGGCCCTTCGATCAATCGATCTACGGCGGATTCGCGAGTGAAGGATTCCGCGTCGTCCTCTTCGACCAGGCGGGCAGCGGGCTCTCGGGCTTCCTTCCGCACCTGCGTGACTACACCATCGCTCGCTCGGTCGAGGATCTGGAGGCGGTGCGACGGCAGATCGGCGTCGAACGAATGATCCTCATCGGGCACTCCTGGGGCTCCACTCTCGCAGCGAGCTACATGGCGAAGTACCCCGCGCACGTGGCGAAGGTCATCTTTCACTCGCCGGCCAGGATCTGGGAACTGGAGCAGGAGGACTTCGACTTCTCGCGGACCGCCGACGGTCGAGCCGGTCTCCCCGCGCCGCGCTTGCTTGCCGCTCTACTTCTCCGTGACAGAAACCGCGAGCTTGCCGAGAGGCTCCTTTCGCAACAGGAGTCGGAGATGTTGCTGATTCCCTACTTTCGAAAGACCCTCGGAGAGGTCGTGTGTGCAGGTGCGTTCTCGAAGCTGCCGCCGGAGCTCATCGAGCTGCTCGATGGGCACGAGAATCCTGGCGTCAACCCGTACGTGCTCCAGGAACTGGTGCCTCGGACCGGGGACTCCAGCACCGACCCGCACCCGGCACTTCGCACGAACCCGACACCGGCGATCCTGCTCTATCCCGAGTGCAACTACCTCTCGTGGGCGGGAACGCTGGACTACAAGAAGACGTTCAAGAATCTGAAGATCTATTTCATCCCCAGGGCCGGTCACTACATTCAATTCGAGCAACCGGATCTGCTCCGGAGGGTGATCCAGGGCTTCTTGCTGGATCGACCCGAGGTCCTTCCCGCGTATGACCGCGAGGAAGACCCTCGGGGACCCGGGACGCCCTCCCAGGGTCCGG
>DASXGF010000687.1:0-4639 GCA_036489275.1 Myxococcaceae bacterium
CCTTCAGGAAGAAGCCGTCCTGCGCGTAGACCTCGGCAACGCGGGTGAAGAACGAGGCGGCCTGCGGGTTGTCCCCCTTCTTCTGGAACAGCTCGCCCATCTTCTGGAGCACGCGCACGTCGCGCGGATCCAGGTCGAGCACCTTCTGGTACTCGCGAATGGCCTTGTCGAAGGCGCCCTTGGCAACGAGCTTGGCGGCGCCCTCGATGATCTTGTTCTTGTCCATCGACAGAGCGGCGCACCTCGGTGGCCCGAGGGGGGTCGGGACCGAGGAAAGCCGGGGAGTCTCCACCTCGGACGGTAGCGTGGCGGTGGCGCGACCGTCAAGGAACGTGCCGGTGCGTTCCCCAGGGACTCCGAGGGGTTAGGGCGTCTCCTCGATGGCCTGCCGGAGCCTCCGGGTCCCCACCTCCGAGGCCAGGAGCCGCTCCACCAGCCGGGTGTCGTACTGGCCCGAGGTGAAGGCGTCGTCGGCCAGGGCGGTCCGGTGGAAGGGGATATTGGTGCGAATCCCCTCGATCACGTACTCCCCGAGGGCCCGCTGCAGCCTGGCGATGGCCAGGGGGCGGTCGTCGGCGTGGACGATGACCTTGGCCAGGAGCGAGTCGTAATGAGGGAGGACGGTGTAGTTCTCGTACGCAGCTGAGTCCACCCGGACCCCGTACCCCCCGGGCACGCTGTAGCCGGTGATCTTCCCCGGCCAGGGGGCGAAGGTCACCGGGTCCTCGGCGTTCACCCGGGCCTCGATGGCCGCCCCGCGGAGCCGGATGTCCTCCTGCTTCCGCTTCTGGGGCTCGCCCGCGGCGAGGAGGATCTGCTCGCGCACCAGGTCGATGCCGGTGACGGCCTCGGTGACGGGGTGCTCCACCTGGACGCGGGTGTTCATCTCCATGAAGTAGAACTCGCCGCGCTCGTCCAGGAGATATTCGACGGTGCCGAGGTTGTTGTACCGGATGCGCTCCATCGCCCGGACGCTCACCTCGCCCATCCTTCGCCGGAGCTCGGGCGAGACGGCGGGCGACGGGCTCTCCTCGATGAGCTTCTGGTGCCGGCGCTGGACCGAGCACTCGCGCTCGCCGAGGTGGAGCACCTTGCCGTGCTCGTCGGCGACGATCTGGATCTCGACGTGGCGAGGCTTCTCCACGTACCGCTCCACGTACATGTCGCCGTTGGCGAAGGCCGAGGCTGCCTCGGCAGAGGCGGTGGCGAAGGCGGCGGTGACCGCGTCGCGACCGCGGACGATCTTCATTCCCCGGCCGCCTCCGCCTGCCGCGGCCTTGAGGATGACCGGGTACCCGATGCGATCGGCCTCGGTCTGCGCTTCGGCCGGCCCCTTCAGCACCCCGGCCGACCCGGGCAGGAGCGGAAGCCCGGCCTCCTTCGCCGCCTCGCGGGCCCGGACCTTGTTGCCCATGAGGCGCAGCATCTCCGGGCGCGGGCCGATGAAGCGGATCTTGCAGTTCTCGCAGACCTCGGCGAAGTCGGCATTCTCGGAGAGGAATCCGTAGCCGGGGTGGATGGCGTCGGCCCGGGTGATCTCCGCCGCCGAGAGGATGGCCGGGATGTTGAGGTAGCTCTCCCGCGAGGGCGGCGGACCGATGCACACCGCCTCGTCGGCGAAGCGGACGTGGAGTCCGCCGGCATCGGCGGTGGAGTGCACCGCGACCGTGCGGATCCCCAGCTCGCGGCAGGCGCGGATGATCCGCAACGCGATCTCCCCACGATTGGCGATGAGGATCTTCCGGAACATTGGGACCCGGCCCGTCAGGCTGGCTCGACGCGGAAGAGCGGCTGACCGAACTCCACCGGCTGGCCATTCTCCACGAGGATCTCTGTGACCTTCCCCGGCTCGTCGGCCTCGATCTCGTTCATCAGCTTCATCGCCTCGATGATGCAGAGCACCTGGCCCTTGCGCACCACCGAGCCGACCTCGACGAAGGAGGGCTGATCCGGGGCGGGCGTCCGGTAGAAGGTCCCGACGAAGGGCGAGGCGACGAGGTGCCCTTTCTTCTCGTTCTCCGGGGCAGCACTGGCCGCAGCCTGGGCCACGGAGGGGGCGTCGGCCGCCGCGGCGGAGCGCGGGGAGAGGGACACCGGCTGCATCGGCGGGAGCGAGGCGTGGGTGCCTCCCGACGCGACCTGGACGATGGGGGCCGGGCCGTGGCCCCGGGTGATGAGCAGCCGCTCAGGCCCGCGGCGCCAGGAGAGGCGGGTGATCTCGGTGGTCTCGAGCAGCTCGACGATGCGCCGGAGCGCGTCCACGTCCAGCAGCGAGCTCGCCGGCCCGTCGTCCTTCGCTCCGCCCTCGTCTCCCCGCTTCTTGCTCGCCATGGTCAGGCGGCGGCCACGCGGGTGAGGTACTTGCCGTCGCGGGTGTCGATCTTCAGGACGTCACCCTCGTTGATGAACAGCGGGACGTTGACCACGTACCCGGTCTCCAGCTCCGCGGGCTTGGTGGCGCCGCTGACCGTGTCGCCCCGGATGCCGGGGTCGCACTTCACGACCTTGAGATCGACCGAGTTGGGCAGGGACACCCCGAGCGCCTTGCCGTTGTAGAAGAGCACCGAGGCCTCGATGTTCTCCTTGAGGTAGTTCCTAGACTCGCCGAGCACCTTCTCGCCCAGGAACGTCTGCTCGTAGTTCCGGGTGTCCATGAAGTAGTAGTCGTCGCCCTGCTTGTAGAGGAACTGCATCTGCCGTTCGTCGATGTCCGGCTTGCCGACCTTGTCGCCGCTCTTGAAGGTGGGCTGCAGCACCCGCCCGGAGAGAAGGCTCTTGATGCTGGTCCGCACGAAGGCCGAGCCCTTGCCCGGCTTCACGTGCTGGAACTCGATGATCTCGTAGGGCTCTCCGTCGACCTCGATCTTCAGGCCCTTCCTGAACTCGGATGTATCGATGACACCGGCCATGGCCGCTGCCCTTACCCCGAGGTGGGCCGGCTGGGAAGGGCCTAGCGCCTAGAGCTCGGCGCGGATGCGGGGCGACACGATGCGTAGCGCGTAGCGGCCCTTGCCGTAGTTTCCGGAGGCCTTGAGCGCCAGGACCACGAAGTACTCGTCGGTGACCAGCCGCATCACCGTGAGCACCTGGTCCGAGTTGATGCTCACCTCGATCACCGCGCCGGTCTTTAGCAGCTGGGCGGCGTTCTTCACCTGCCCCAGGACGGCGGCGTACTCCACCAGGGTGGACTGGACGTCGAGGTCCGACGCCGCGTCCACCTGGTAGTTCTCCACCGCGATGCCGTCGAAGCCCATGACCGAGCAGGCCAGGGCACCGTCCACCGAGCGGACCACTTCCTCGAGCAGGGGAAGGAAGGCCATCGGGGGAGAGGTTACCTCCGACTAGGGGCTCGTGCAGGAAACGTTCTGATCGCGGCCGGGCACTCCGCAGGCACCGCCCGCGGGGACGAGGCCCCCGGCGAAGCAGTCGAGCGGCGTGGCCGAGCTCCGGTAGATGGTCACGGGAAAGGTCACCTTGTTGGTGTGCTTCGAGCCACCTGCGGTGAGCGAGCCGAAGTACTGGAGAGTCACCAGCAGCGTCTGGGGGGTGGTGTCGATCGCCGTGCTCGCGCTGATCGCCGCGAACGCCTTCGGCTGGATCAGCTCGGCGGGGACGCTGTTGTCCTTGGAGGTTCCGCCCGCGTTGATCACCGCCCTCATGTTCTGCGTCTCGTCGGCGAGCGTGACGGAGGAATCGGAGTACTGGTAGCTGTAGACCGCGCTGTCGGCGACGAAGGTGTTCCCGGCCCCGGGATCGACGACCTGGCCATTCACCGAGATGGGGTTCGAGGTCAGATTGCTCTCCCAGGAAAACACCTGGTAGTACTGGTTGCTCACGGTCGAGGCGCCGCCCGCCGAGGTGAGGTAAGGCCTGAGGTCGAGCGAACCCCGCGACACGTAGAGCGTGTCGTCCTTGAAGTCGCAGGCCGTTCCGGGCGCCCGGGCCGAGAGCACGATGATGTTCAGGTCGTCCGCCGAGCAGGCGGAGACCAGCATCGCAGCCAGCAGGCCCAGCACGACTCGCGGGGCGAGGGATCGGGAACTCATCGGGAACCTCCTGAGGCGGCACCGGCCGGCGGGGCGGCCGCCGAGGCAACGGGCTTCGCCACTGCCGGAGTGACGATCCGGGGCGTGATGAAGATGAGGAGCTCCTGACGGTTCTCGCTCACGGTGTTGGTCTTGAAGAAGAACCCGAGGATCGGGATCTTCATCAGCCAGGGAACGCCTGCTTCGGCGGTGGAGCCGCGGCGGACGTAGATGCCGCCGATGACCGTCGTGTCGCCGTCCCGGACCATGACCTGGGTCTCGGCCTCCTTCTTCTGGATGGCCGGCTGGCCGTTCGCGCCGGTGTTGGATGGATCCGGCTGGTTGTTCGTGGCCTTGATGTTCATCAGCACGCTGCCGTCGGACGTGATGTGCGGCGTCACGTCCAGCTGGAGACGGGCCTCCACGAAGGTGGTGTTCACGCCCTGCGCCGAGACCTGGCTGAAGGGAATCGAAAGGCCCTGGCTGATGGAGGCCTTCTGATTCTGGAGCGTGGTGACCTTCGGGGCGCTGATGGTCTTGATCGTGCCGTTGGACTCGGCGGCGGAGAGGCGCAGGTTCAGGTTCAGCGCTCCGTTCGCCGAGCCGAAGGTGAA
>DASXGF010000716.1:0-2774 GCA_036489275.1 Myxococcaceae bacterium
CGCTGTTGGGCAAGCTCGTGCTCACGGGGATGGCGAAGAGCGTCGGGTCGGCCCGGGTCAGTCCCTTGTAGACGACCGCGGCATTGCGCGGGCCGACCGGCACGATGAGCACCGCGTCGTAGGGGGCGGTCACCCCGGCGATGCTGAAGGAGCCCGTTCCATCGCTCGTCGTGTGCTGCGCGCCGATCGCCACGGTCGCGCCGGTGACCGGCTTCTTGACTCCGTCAAGGACCTTGCCGGCCACGGTGATGGTCGGCGGCGGGTTCACGGTGATGGTCGCGCTCGCGGTGAGGGTGCCCGAGGTGGCGGTCAGGGTGGCACTGGTCGCCGAGGCCACGGTCGCCGGAGGGGTGTAGCTCACGCTGTTGGCGTTCGATGCGTCGACGTTGATGTTGCCCGGTCCGGTGAGACCCCAGGTCGCCGTGCCGGTGGTGTTGGCGAAGGTGGCGGTGAAGTTGACCGGAGATCCCCCGGCGATGACCGCCGTGCTCGGCGGAGAGATCGAGAGCGAGGGGGTGTTCCCGCTACCGCCGTCGGTGTTCCCGCTTCCGCCGCCACAGGCGACGGCGAGAGACAGCAGGGTGAGTGACGTGAGCCAGCGCTGGACCGACATGTGGGAGCCTTTCGTGAGGTTCTCGACCCTCCAGGCGACGGCTCCGCAGCACGCCACACGCTCGGCAGGTTGCCGCGCGGATCACGCCTGTTTGGCGCTGTCAATCGGCCGAAATACCCCGGGCCTGGTCGATGAGCGGATCTCATCGTCGCCGGCCCCGGCCCACCCCCCGAGACCCCAACCGGCGCTACAAGCGCCGATGACGCCGGACGAAGGATCACCGTGACTTAGAGATTGAAGGTTGGCCGTTCGTTCCGTAGAACGCGCCCGCCGAGTTCTCTCGCCTTCCCCCCGATTTCCAGGCAACGAGATGCCCCTCTTCCCACGCTGGACGAATACGGTCTCACGCCTCAGTGGCGTGATGCTCCTCGCCCTTCCCGCAGTCGCGATCGCCGGCCTGATGATCGTCGTCCGCTCGACCTGGGGCACGAAACAGGAGCGCGAGGTCGTCCAGCCCATCGAGTTCGACCACCGGCACCACGTCGGGGACGACGGAATCGACTGCCGGTACTGCCACTTCACGGTGGAGAAGAGCCCTTACCCGGGCCTTCCCTCGACCACCATCTGCATGAGTTGCCACGCGCAGGTGTGGAACAAGAGCCCGCTGCTGGCGCTGGTCCGCGAGTACCACTTCAAGGAGCGGCCCATCCCCTGGAACTCGGTCCACAACCTGCCGGACTACGTCTATTTCAACCACGCGATCCACGTGAACAAGGGCGTCGGCTGCGTCACCTGCCACGGCCGGGTGGACCAGATGGCGCTCATCAACCAGCAGGCGCCGCTCAGCATGGGCTGGTGCGTGACTTGCCATCGTAACCCCGAGCCGCAGCTCCGGCCGGTGGAGTTCATGACCAGCATGACCTGGCAGCCGGCTCCCGGCGTGGACCGGGAGAAGCTCGGGGCACAGCTGGCCCAGCAGTACAACGTCCACACGCGCACCTCCTGCGACGCATGTCACCGATGACCACCCCCCGGTTCCCGCTCCCCGTGCTCGGCCAGGGCGCTCCCGTCGAGCCAGAGGCCGTCGACCTCCCGGACGAGGCGAGCTTCGCGCCCGGCCGTGAAGCTGGCAGCGAGCACGGCTACGGCCGCACCTACTGGCGGAGCCTCGAGGAGGGGCTCCACGGCGAGGCGGCACTCCCCCACCGCGACCAGGAGTTCCCGCCCGGCGCCTTCGACGCGCCGAAGGGGTTCGCCCGCCGCGACTTCCTCCAGCTGATGGGCGCCTCGGTGGCCCTCGCCGGGCTCACCGCCTGCACCGAGAAGCCGGTGGAGAAGCTCGTCACCTACACCAAGGTCCCGGACGGCCTGGTCCCCGGCAACCCGCTCCACTACGCCACGGCGCTGGTCCAGAACGGCATCGCCCTGGGCGTCCTCACCACCAGCTGGGAGGGCCGCCCGACGAAGGTGGAGGGCAATCCCTCGCATCCGGTCTCGCGCGGCACCACCGGGCCCCACGCCCAGGCGGAGCTGGCCTCGCTCTATGACCCGTTCCGGGCGCGAGTCCTCAAGGAGCGGGGCGCCGGCCGGAGCTGGCGCGGGTTCCGCGAGGCGACCCGTGTCCGCGCCACCGCGCTGGAGAGGGACGGCGGCGCCGGGCTGCGGTTCCTCGGCGGGCCGACCAGCTCGCCCCTCCTCGCGTCGCTGCGGGAATCCATCCGCCAGCGGTTCCCCAAGGCGATGTTCCACGCCTGGAGCGCCACGCCGCGTGACTCGGTGTACGACGGCACGGCGCTCGCCTTCGGCAAGCCGCTCGAGCCGCACTACGCGGTCGAGAAGGCAGACGTCATCGTCTCGCTGGATGCGGACTTCCTCGAGGCCCGCCCCGACACCGTCGACCAGAACCTCGGCTTCGCCAACCGGCGCGAGCCGCAGCACCCCTCGGGGATGAACCGGCTCTACGTGGTCGAGCCGCGGTTCAGCATCACCGGGGGAATGGCAGACCACCGCCTCCGGCTGCGCAGCGCGGACATGGAGGGGTTCGCCCTGGCCCTGGCCGCCGAGCTGGGCAAGAGCGTCCCGGCGCTCTCCGGCTTCCGGAGCCCCGCGGCCCTCTCTGCCGAGCGGGCGAAGTTCGTCACCGCGGTGGCGAAGGACCTGGCTGCCCGGAAGAGCGCGACGCTGGTCATGGCCGGCGAGCGGCAGACCGCGCTCACCCACG
>DASXGF010000143.1:0-2851 GCA_036489275.1 Myxococcaceae bacterium
GTCGACAGCAGCCGGGAGCCCACCAGGCGCTTCGTCCGGCTCTACAGTGAGGCGTACAAGGACTCGACGCCCACGCTCCTCGATGCGGTGGGCTACGACTCGGCGCGGATGCTCCGCCTGCTCCTGGACCAGCAGACCGCGTCGCTGGATCGGGCCTCGGTGCGCGACGGGCTCGCCGCCACGAAGAACTTCGAGGGCGCGACCGGAAAGACCAGCTTCAACCAGAAGCGAGAGGCGGAGAAACCGCTGTTCTTCCTCACCATCGACCCGAAGGGCATCCGGGAGATCCAGCCGACGGAGCGACTGAGCGGGTCGTGAGAGTGGCTGGGCCCGTCAGCTAGCGGTCATCCGATCGGCGCTTCCGGCGCCGGGGCGCCGGCTTCTCCCACGCCGCGCGGAGATGCTCCGGCCGATAGCCCGCGCCCGCCAGCACCAGGTGCTCGGTGACCACCCGCTGGAACTCGGCGAGGTTGCACCGGGGGCAGTCGCAGCCGGGCTTGAGGCACCGCAGCAGCTGCATCAGTCTGGCGCTCAGCGCGTCTGGCATCCGGTCCACGAGAGTTGTTCAACATCGTACTCACGTGGAGGACATGCGCGGGAAGGCACACATGACGCCCGCTTCTCGCGGGAATCGGCCGGCCTCACCGTCCAGAACGATGAACGGGCAGTGCGTCCCGGGCCTGGGGGCCTTCAGCCCTCGCGCTCGGCCACGAGCTTCGCCCTCACCGCGACCTGAGGCTGCATCCTGAACATCAGGAAGGACGGCGGCGGGAGCCCGAAGTCCCGCATGTCGATCTCCCTGGTGCCCTCGATCTCCAGCGTGCGCGGGTCGAGCTGACGCACCGTCACCTCGACGTCGAGCGAGCGCGTCACACCGTGGAGCGTGAGCTCTCCGGTGAGGCGGCTCGTACCCGCGCCATTGCCGGGCGCGCTGCGCGTCAGCTCACCCCGGATCCGGGGGAACTTCCGGGAGTCGAGCCGCCGCTGCAGCTCGCCATCCACCAGCGGGTTGCCCGAGCGCAGCCGCTGCGTCTCCATCTCGACATACGTCGGCGTCGCCAGCCGTGGTTGGCCGTCCTCGGACTCCGCTTCCACCACGCCCTCGAGCCCCGAGGTGTGGACCCGGACCGGGTGAAGGCTCGAGCGCGCCTCTGCCCACACCTCCGACCGCTGCGGCGAGATGCGGAAGCGGGCCAAGTGAGTCACATCCCCCGGATCTTCACGTAGCGCGCGATGTCCGGGAGCCCGGCGACGAGCACGACCAGCGCGCCGACGGCGAGCGCCCCTAGAACGATGCGGGTGACCATGCGTCTTCCTCCTGTGGAGTGGATGCGAGAAAGATGGGGATGAGCCGGACGGCCTCCTCGACCGCTCGCTCCACGGGCGGGGACAGCCCCGGCCCTTGATCCAGGACCGCCGGGACACAGCCCACGAGCAGTACCCGCGGGAGCGTGGTCCCCAGCGTTCGTGCGAGCTCGAGCACCGAGGCCGGATCGAATCCGTGGGCGTCGAGATCGGAGGCGAGATCGCGCGGGTCGGGCTCGATCACGAACACCGTCCCCGCGGGCGCGTCCTTCCCGACCGCGTCCACCAGAACGAGCGTGTCGTAGCCATCGAGCAGGCGGTAGGCGAGGTGGACGCCGTTGATGCCCACGTCGCAGACCTCCACCTCCGGAGGAAGCCGCAGCTCGGCGAGGCGGCGCGCGACCTCCACCCCGAAGCCGTCGTCTCCGAAGAAGACGTTGCCCACTCCCGCCACCAGCGTCCGGCCGTGACCGCTCACAGGGGAACCACCTCGCCGGGATCGAAGTAGAGGTAGCGGCCCTCGGTGTCGAGCAGATCCGCCGCCGGATCGTCCTCCACCGTCACCCCGAGGTGGCAGCCCCCGTCCACGTCGTGCAGCACCGCCTGGACCCGCGCGATCTTCCCGGCGACGAAGAGGTCCTGCGCGTCGGTCCGGCGTCCGGCCCGCCCGGGCTCGAGCCGCACCCGGCTTCCGCGACGGACCGAGATTCCCTCGATGGTCACCACGTCGGTCTCCGGCGACGCAGGGTCGGGGTGCTCGGGATCGAACCAGGGCACCGGGCTCACGTCCCGGAGCGTGCCATGCAGCGGCAGCAGCCCCTCGGGGCCGAGCGCCTCGACCCGGTCGATGACCCTGGCCGCACGCGGGTCGGTGGCCCGCGCCTCCGCCTTCTCCTCGTCGGTGAGAGTCAGCGTGCGGAGGCTGAGGATCTCGTCGATCTCCGTCCCATCGTGGAGATCGCCCGGACTCTCCGGAGCGATGAGGGGGTGGTCGTAGAGGATGATCGGTGACGAGAGCACCGCGTCCGTCCGCCCGGGCTCACCCCCCAGCACCGGGTAAGTGCGGACATTGCGGCAGCCGGCCGCCGCCTCACGCGCGGCCTCCGGAGGCTCGAGCAGTGAGACGAACGCGCCGTCCGGCAGGTGCAGCAACGTGTGCACCCCCACCAGCGCCGCGGGGAGGACCTCGCTCCGGTCGGCGCCGGGGGTGGACCAGCGCGTGAGGTTCTCGACGCGGATCCGGACCCGCAGCAGATCACCCACCGCCTCCGAGCCGAGGAAGATCTCGCCGCGCAACGGATGTCGCTCGCGCACGACCGCGCCCTCAGTTTGCACTCCGCCTGGGAATCCGAACGTCAGCCGGCGCTCGACCGGCAGCGCCTCGTCGAGCTCGACCGTCCGCTCGACGCCCTCGTCCCATGCCGGCTGCCCCGGCGTGCGACGCCTCTGCAGCTGCAGGAATCGAACGCGCCCTCGCAGGCGAGCGCCGCGCTCCACCAGGACCTGCGTCTCCAGGCACGAGTGCTCGTCGGGATGCGCCTCGCAG
>DASXGF010000741.1:0-2859 GCA_036489275.1 Myxococcaceae bacterium
CATTCCCTCGGTGGCGTGGTCGACGGCCTTCCGGACCGCCGCCCGCTCCTCGTCGGAACCCGCGTACACGTACGTCCCGGCGTAGCGCTCCTCGTCGGAACGTGGCCGGGATGGCGTGCTCACCGGCGCCCCGGGCTCGAGGCCCATCTTCGGCGGATTCGAGTCGGGACACCCGCCGACTCCGAGGGCGAGGAGCAGCAATGCAACCGGGGTGCGGCCCCTGAGGCGTGCAGCGGGCATCGGCGCGGATGGTACTGCTCTAGAGGTAAGTGTGGAGCTGGATGAGCCCGGACAGCGACTGCAGCCGTCCGCCCTGGCCCGGATAGTTCCGGTAGATCACGTCCATCCGGATGTCGCTGTGTGGCAGGAAGAACCAGTCCAGCGTCAGCCAGTAGCCCGTCGCGACCCCGGAGGTGTCCGGCGTCCGGAGAATCTCCAGGGAGGGCGTGACGTGCAGCCCCTGCGTCGGCTCGACGTCCACCTGGAGCCAGCCCACGCCGCTGAAGGGCTGGCTCCCGCTCCCGAGGGTGTTCTTGGTGAAGGCGTCGGCCTCGAACATCAGGGTGACCGGGACGACCGGCGCCCAGCGGGCGAACGCGCCGTAGGCCTGTCTGAGGTACGGCCCCGAGCCCTCGACGAACGAGTCTCCCCGGGACACCAGCGCGCTCAGCCCCACCGTCGCGCGGGGCGCCACCTTGAGCTCGCCGTACCCCGAGAACCCGCGTTCTCGATAGCCGGTGTCCGAGGCGCGGAGGTTTCCCACCATCGCCAGGACCTCGGTCCGCCACGGGCCGCTCTCGAAGCTCACCGCAAGACCGGTCTGCTGGGAGATGTTGATGTCGGTCTGGGTCAGGTCGCGGACCCACGAGGTGTGCTCGACGTTGCGGAGCCCGAAGGGGAGATTCACCCGGCCGAACCGGAGGAGCACCGAGTCCTTCGCCAGCGAGAGGCCCACCCAGTACTCGCGGGCCAGGAGCATCTGGGTCTGGTCGTCGTTGGTGAACACCGCCGCGGGCAGCGTCAGGATGCTGTTCCCCCAGCCGAGCGCTCCACCCACGCGGAAGGCGCCGATCTTCGCCATCCCCCGCGCATCGAGCAGCATCTGGAGGTAGCGGGTGTCGGTCATCGTGCTGCCGTCCGGCGCCTTGGCCCAGGTGGTGAACCCCGCGCCGCGGAAGCTCACCGTGGCCAGGAGCCAGTCGGGGAGGTCCACCAGGCCGTAGAGGAAGCCGGCGTACTTGGGCTCCTCCTCGGGGCTCGCGCCGTACGGCATCCGCATGAGGATCTCGGACTGAGCCCGCCCGTAGGCGGTGAGGAGGCCGCCGCCCGACGGGTCCGCGTGGCAGACCGCGCACGCGGCGTAGTCATGCTTGATCATCCAGGGGTAGGCGCGCGCGGCCGGGGCGGCCCCCCAGGCCAGCAGCCCGAGGAGTACGGCGGAGGCCCTCCACCTCCGGAGCAGGAGCATGTTCAGGGAGCGCAGCGCGTGCGGACGGGCGCGGGGAACTTGTCAGCCTGGATGTTGATGTTGGTGCCGGTGTAGCAGAACACGGTCCCGCCGGTGGTCCGGTCGACGTACGTCTGCGTCGCCTTCGCGGGCGTCCACTCCACCATGCCGCCCACCGGGAGCGTGGGCATCACGTCCCGGATCCCTGCGTCGAGGTCTCCGCTGGCGACCACGTCGTCCAGGATGTCCCGGCCGACGGGCTGCATCTTCACTTGAAGGGTGATGCGATCGATCTGCTGGCCCACGCCGATCGGCGCACCGCTCGGGGGGAAGAACCGGATCTTGTGCGTCTTGTAGAAGTCCGGGCTCGACGGGTCGAAGGTGGTCTTCACCGGAAGCGTGTTGCTCTCGTAGTCCGCGGCCTGCCAGAACATGTCGACCTCGGTGCCGCTGCCGTCGAACATGCAGTCACGGAGCAGCCAGATGTCCGGATCCGCGCCGGTGATGAGGTTGGTTCCGTCCGGTACGACACCCGACTGGTACACCACGTTCGAGCCGGAGTAGGCGACCACCTCGAACCAGGCGCGTCGGTCCTGGGCCGCGCCGCTCGGCCAGAAGTGCCCGGTCGCCACGTTGTCGAGGAGCACCCCCACCTTCGAGCCACCGCCGAAGGGCTCGACGCAGATCGCGGTCTGCAGCGTGGCCGCGAGGAATGCCTCCACCAGATTCTTCTGGTTGTCCTTGTCCGGGAAATCGGTGAGCGCAAGGTCGACGCCGGGGAAGGCGTGGCTGTGGGTCCGGCGCAGCGGCGCCCCGGGCACGTTCGCCACCGGCTTCATCTCGGTGCTCTGGGGCATGTGGCATTGCGAGCAGGTGGCGCCGCGGATCTGCTGGAACACCGACGACTGCCATTCGACGAACGTGCGCTCGATGTCCCCTCCCGGCGGAGCATGGATGTCGTGACAGGCCCCGCACATCGCCGCCGAGTTGACCGTGTCCCGGTCCAGGAACTCGGAGTAGCCCGCCTTGTGGGGGATGCCGTTGGTGTAGACGTCGGCGAACGAGCCGCGGAGCATCTCGTCGGTGGCCAGCTTCAGCGGGTTGTTGTGCGTCCCGTCGACGCTCTGCACCGAGTGACAGAAGAAGCAAGTGACGCCGTGGAGGGTGTCCGGAACTGAGTCGAGGTTCAGCCCGTCGGTGGTCGCCTTCTCCTCGAGCGCCATCGGCGCGTGGACTGGACGCAGAAGCTCCCCAGCCCTCCATCCGTCTCCCGCTGACCCCGAGCGTTCATCGCCCGGAAGACCGGGTCCTTGGTGGAGTAGGCGTGCATGCTTCCCGCCCACTCCGAGTACTGGTCGGGATGGCAGCTCTGGCAGACGGCCGGGTCGAGGAGCTGGGCCCGCGTCAGCATC
>DASXGF010000026.1:0-2257 GCA_036489275.1 Myxococcaceae bacterium
GTTCACCAGCCGGAGCAGGCCCGCCCCGTCGAAGGCGAGGATGGCGACGTCGACCTCCTCCAGCACCTGGCCGAGGAGCGCGCTGGCCTCCAGCTCGCCCAGGCGCACGGTGCGGAGCTTGTCCCCGAGCGCGTTCACCTCCCAGACCACCTCGCCGACCGGGTCGGCACGCTCGGCGTCGCGGCCCCGGACCGAGTAGTCGCCCTCGCGGAGCGCGGAGACCAGGTTGCTCAGGGTCTTCAGCCGCAGAACCATTCGGCTGCGGAGCCGGGCGATGACCGCCACCGAAGCGGCGAGCGCCGTGGACAGCAGGACCCAGCGCAGCGCCCCGGGCGGCAGCGCACGCCAGGCCAGCACGCCCGCGAGCACGAGCCCCGGAAGGGTGGCGACGAACGCGCCGAGCGCGAGCTTTCGCTCGAAGGTGAGGAATCGACCCATGTCGCGACCAGGGCCGACAGAATGCCAGTTCAGCTGGCCTTCAGCCCGTATTGCTGGAGCCGGCGGTATAGCGCGCTCCGGGACAGGCCGAGGAGCTTGGCCGCGTCGCTGACGCTGCCGTCGGTCCGTCCGAGCGCCCGCTGGATGAGGTACCGCTCGGCGTCCTCGAGGGTCATGTCCTCCACCCGGGCACCGCCGTCACGAGGCCGCAACACCAGATCTTCCGGGGTGAGCTCTGCCCCCCGGGCCATCAGGACGGCGCGCTCCACACAGTGCTCCAGCTCCCGGACGTTTCCCGGCCACGGATACTCGAGCAGGGCCTTGAGCGCCGGCGCCCCGAAGCGCTGCACCGGCTTCCTGTAGCGCGTCGCCTGGGCGATGAGGAAGGCGCTGGCCAGCGCCGGGATGTCCTCGCGGCGGTCGCGCAGCGGCGGGAGCACCACCTCGACGGTGTTCAGCCGGTAGAGGAGGTCCTCGCGGAAGGCCCCCGACTTCACCGCGGCATGGAGGTCGGCATTGGTGGCGGCGAGTACCCGGGTGTCGGCGCGGCGCACGCGGCTGCTGCCCACCGGGTGGAACTCACCGGTCTGGAGGACGCGGAGCAGCTTCGCCTGTTGCCCGAGGGGCATGTTCGCCACCTCGTCCATGAACAGCGTGCCCTGGTCGCCCAGCTCGAAGCAGCCGGTGCGGTCGGACTTGGCGTCGGTGAAGGCGCCCTTCACGTGTCCGAAGAGCTCGCTCTCGAAGACGCCCTCGCTCAGCGCCCCGGCGTTCACCGGCACGAAGGGCTTGCCGGCGCGGTGGCTCATCGCGTGGATGCGCCTGGCGACGACCTCCTTGCCCGTTCCGTGCTCTCCGGTGATGAGGACGTTGGCGTCCGAGGGCGCGATGCGGTCCACCAGCTCGAGAACTGCCTTCATCGCCCGGGACTCGGCCACCATGCCCGGCGCGCGGGTCTGCAGCCGCTCGTTCTCCGCCGAGAGCCGGCGGCTCTTGCGGAGCGCATCGGCGAGCTCGACGTGGCTCCGCAGCGTGGTGACCAGCCGGGTGTTGTCCCAGGGCTTGGTGACGTAGTCGCGCGCGCCGCTGCGCATCGCGTCCACCGCGCCCTCGACGCTCCCCCAGGCGGTCATCACCACCACCGGGAGCTGGGGGTCCAGCTGCTGGAGCCTGGCCAGCAGCTCCAGGCCCTCGCGGCCCGAGGTGGTGTCCCGGGTGTAGTTCAGGTCCATCAGGACGACGTCCACGTCCTCGGTCTCCACCGCGCCGAGCACCCCGGCAGGCGAGCTGGTCGGCACCACGGTGAAGCCATTGGCCTTGAGCAGGAGCCGGAGGGCCTCGACCACGTCGGGCTGGTCGTCGGCCACGAGGATTCGGGGCTGGGCGAGGGACACGGTCCGCCTTCTCCTAGTCCCGGAGCCAGCCGTCGGCCATGTGGAGGGTGCGTCTTCCGTAGGAGGCGTTGTCTGCACTGTGCGTCACCTGGACGATGGTGGTGCCTTCGCCGTTGAGACGACGGAACAGCGCCATGATTTCCGTGGCCTGCTCCGAGTGCAGATTTCCGGTCGGCTCGTCGGCCAGGAGCAGGGTGGGCTCGTGGATGATGGCCCGGGCCACACCCACCAGCTGCTGCTGCCCGCCCGAGAGCTGGGAGGGATAGAGGTCCTTCTTTCCGACGATTCGAAAGCGGTCCAGGCTGTCGGCCACCCGGGCCTGGATCTCCTTCCGCGAGAAGCCCCGGTATCCCAGCGGGACCTCGAGGTTCTCGGCGACGGTCAGGTCGTCGAGGAGGTGGTAGCGCTGGAAGACGAACCCCACG
>DASXGF010000072.1:0-7257 GCA_036489275.1 Myxococcaceae bacterium
ATCATCGTCACCACGGTGGTGACGCCGATGACCACTCCAAGCAGCGTGAGCAGCGAGCGCAGCGGGTTCGCAGCAAGCGTTCCGACCGCCAGCCGGGCGTTGTCCCACAGGGCGATGAACCGCGGAGTCCTCATTCGTAGCGGAGGGCCTCGACCGGGTCGAGCTGCGCCGCGCGGGCAGCCGGCCAGATCCCGAAGATCAGGCCCACCGCCGCGGCGAAGAGGATACCCCCGAGCACGGTGAGTGGCTGCACCGCTGCGGCGAGGCTCGTGACCAGGGAGACGACCTTCGCCGTCCCCAGGCCGATCGCGGTGCCGATGGCCCCGCCCACTGCCGAGACCAGCGAGGCCTCCAGGAGGAACTGGACCACGATGGTGCGGCGGCGCGCCCCCAGAGCCCGGCGGATCCCGATCTCCCGGGTCCGCTCGCGGACGCTGACCAGCATGATGTTCATGATGCCGATGCCGCCCACCAGCAGGGTGATGAGCCCCACCCCCAGGGCGACGCCGTAGAGGGCGCTGGTGAGCTGCCGGTAGGTCTCGGCCAGCTGCTGGGTGCGGTTGACGCTGAAGTCGTCCGGCTCACCGGGGGGAACGCTCCGGACCCGGCGCATGATGCCGGTGACCTCGTCCTCCAGCTGGTCGAGCTGATCGGCGTCGTCGGTGGCCACGTCGATCTGGAAGTCACGCTTCCCGTAGATCTGGAGGAAGGTGTTGAAGGGGATGAGCGCCACCAGGTCCATGCTCTGGCCGAGGATCTGCCCCTTCTTGGCCAGAACACCCACCACCCGGTACGGGCGGTTGTCGAGCCGCACCGTCTCGCCGACGGCGTTGCGTGGGCCGAAGAGCTGGTCGGCGACGTCCGAACCGATCACCATCACCTGCCGCTCGGACTCGCTGTCCGCATCGGTCAGGAAGCGGCCCTTCGGGACCTCGTAGCCCCAGATCTTCTGGAAGTCTCCCAGCGTGCCGACCAGGTCCACCGCACTCACGCTCTGGTCGCCGGCGGTGAGCTCCCGGCTGTCCTCGTTCACCTCGGGTGCCACCGCCGTGGCCAGCCGGGTCTGCTGCATGAGCCCGTGCATCTGGGCGAGCGTCAGCTGCTTCCGGTTGCGGTACTTCCACCAGTCGCCGGTGATGACGTAGGGCCGGCGCCCGATGTTGAGCGACGCGGTTCCGAGCGAGGCGAGCTGCCGGGCGAAGGCGCCGTTCAGTCCCTGGATGATGCCGAGGATGGCCAAGAGCGTGGCCACCCCGATCCCGATGGCCGTGAGGGTGAGCAGGGTCCGGAGCCGGTTGACCCCCAGGGTACGCACCGCGATGCGTCCCCCCTCGAGCAGATCGACCCGGAGGCTCACGTGGCCGCGGCGAGCGCCCGCTCTGCCCGGTTCTCCAGCGCAACGTCACGACCGGGACCGTCGACCACGATGACTCCGTCGCTGATCCGGATCGCCCGGGGGCAGCGCGCGGCCAGGGTGGGTTCGTGGGTCACGAGGCAGATCGTGTGTCCGGCCCTGTGCAGCTGCTCGAACAGCCCGATGATCTCCTGTCCGGTCGTGGAGTCCAGGTTCCCCGTCGGCTCGTCGGCGAGGAGGAGCGACGGCTCGGTCACCAGCGCGCGGGCGATGGCCACGCGCTGCCGCTGACCGCCGGACAGCTCGTTGGGCCGGTGCGTGACGCGGTTGGCGAGCCCCACCTGATCCAGCGCGTTCCGGGCCCGCTCCCGGCGCTCCTTCGCCCGGAGGCCGCGGTAGATGAGAGGCAGCTCCACGTTGCCCAGCGCGGTCTCGCGCGGGAGCAGCTGGAAGGTCTGGAAGATGAAGCCGATCTCCCGGTTCCGGATGTCGGCCAGCTCGTTGTCGACCATCCCGCTCACGTCCTTGCCGTTGAGCCAGTACCTCCCCGACGTGGGCGTGTCCAGACATCCGAGCACGTTCATCAGAGTGCTCTTCCCCGAGCCCGACTGCCCGATGATCGCCACCCACTCACCCTTGGTGATCTCGAAGGACACACCATTCAGAGCGTGCACCACCTCGGTCCCCACGGTGTAGTAGCGGCGGATGTCCTCGCAGCGGATCAGCATCTGACTACCCACGGGTGGCGGTCTTCGTGCCCGCTGGCTCCGCGGCCTTGGGACCGCCCTTGGGGGTATTTTCCTTCAGCGGGTCGCCATCCTTCAGTTCCTTGCTCACCGTGCGGAACGGACCCTCCACCACTCGCTCGCCCTCCTTGAGCCCGTCGAGCACCTCGAGGTCGGTGTCGGAGGCGATCCCGGTCCGGACCCGGCGAGCCCGCGCCTTGTTGTCCCCGTCGACCACGAAGACGATCTTGGCCAGCGTCTCGCTGCGCTTTTTGGCCGCGAGCGAGGTCTCGCCCGGTGGCTGCGAATCGGGGAGCGACTTGTCCGGGCGAACCGTGACCGCCTGGATGGGGACGATGAAGGCGTTGTCGTGGGTCTCGGCGGTGATCCGGACCTCGGAGCTCATCCCGGGGAGCACGCCCGGGGGACGGCTGTCGAGCGCCACCTTCACCGGGAAGGTGGTGACCTCGGACTCGGTGCCGGGATTCTTGATGGTGGCCTTCTGGGCGATCTCCACCACCTGGCCCTCGAAGCTCTGGCCCTCGAGCGCGTCCACCGACAGCTCGGCGTGCTGACCGTTGCGGAGGTGCACCACCTCGTGCTCCCCGACCTCGATCTTCACCTCCATGCTGTTCAGCGCCGCCACGGTCATCACCGTGTCCTCGGAGAAGTCGGAGCCGCGGACACGCTCGCCGATCTCCCGGGTGAGCTCGATGACGGTTCCCTCGATGGGCGAGCCGAGCGTGGTCCGGCTGAGGTTGGTCTGCGCCTGCTCCAGCGCCGCGACCTGCCCCGCGTACCGCTGCTGGGCGGCGCCCACCCGCGCCACCGCCCCGTTGAAGTCCGCCTTGGCCTTGTCCACCTCGGCACCGGAGGCCATGCCGCGCTTCGCGAGGCCCTCCACCCGATCCAGCTCCAGCTTGTTCCGATCCACCTCGACCTGGGCGCTCGCCGTGTCGGCCCGGGCGGCGCTCACCGCGGCCTGCGCCTGCTTCACCGCGGCGGCGAACGGGCGGGGGTCTATCCGGCCGAGGACCTGGCCTTTCTTCACCTTGTCCCCGAGCTCGACCGGGCGCTCCACCAGATCGCCCGAGAGGTTCGAGGAGATCTTCACCGTCGTGGAGGCCTCCACCTTCCCGGCACCGATGATGACCCGGCTGATGGCGCCCTTCTTCACCTTGGCAATCTGGACCTCGGTCGCCGGAGGAGGACGGTCCTTCAACCCCGCCACGGTGATGCCCACCACCGCGAGCAGCAGCACTCCCGCGATCAACCCCTTCCACCACGTCATGGCGTCGCTCCGTTGCCGAGTGTGCCCATCGCCTTCTCCAGACCGGCGCGCGCCACCTCGGCGTCCGACCGCGTCTGGATGAGCGTCTGATAAGACTGCGCCAGCTTCAGCTGCGCGTCACGTACCTCGAGGGTCGAGGAGGCGCCCGCCTTGAACCGCTCCTGGGCGTAGTCCAGGTTCTGCGAGGCGGTGACCCGGTTCTGCTGCGCGACCTCGAGCGCCTTGAGCTGCGCCCCGAGCGAGTCCAGCGCCACCTTGACCTGCCCCTCCACGTCCCGCTCGTTCTGCTCCAGATTGAGCTTGGCCTGGGCGAGCTGGGCGCGGGCCTGCTTGGTCTGCGCGTCGGTCTGGAAGCCGTTGAAGATGTCCCAGTTGAGGGCGATGGCACCGTTGACCTGGCTCTGCTTGCCGAAATCGGCGAACACCGTGTCCGCCTCGGGCCCGGACCGGAGCCACTGCAGCTGGAAGTTGATCCGCGGGGCCCACCCGGCGGCTTGCGAGGTCTCGAAGGCCTTGGCGGCCTTCACCTGCGCGCCCCACTGGACCAGGACCGGCCGGTTGGT
Source organism: Myxococcaceae bacterium (assembly GCA_036489275.1). Taxonomy (GTDB): domain Bacteria; phylum Myxococcota; class Myxococcia; order Myxococcales; family Myxococcaceae; genus RPRB01. The sequence continues at coordinate 3,934 of DASXGF010000072.1, forward strand.
CCGGGCCAGCTCCAGCCCCTGCTGGAGGTTGACCGTGGGCGGCGGGGGAGTCTCGGGCAGAGCCGGGTCCACCGCTTCGAGCTCCTGGCCCTCGGGGCGGGCGAGCCAGGAGGCGAGGTCGATCTGCGCCTGCGAGACGACCGCCCGCTGCTTCTCCACGTTGATCCGGTCGGTGCCGAGGTTGACGGTCGCGGCAAGCGAATCGCCCTTGGTGCCGCGGCCGGCCTCGAAGAGCGCCTCGGCCCGGTCGGCGAACTCCTTGCTCCGCTCGGCGGTGGCCTGCAGCACCAGCAGCTGCTTCTGCGCGGTCCACAGCGCGTAGAAGCGGCGGACCGCCTCGTACTCCGAGGCGAGGAGTTGCTCGGCCGCGGTGCCGCGTGCGGCGGCCTCGAGGTGGCCGTTCTGGGCGAGCACCTGGAACTTGGCGAGGTCGAACAGCACCTGGTTGACCGTGGCACCAAGGACGAACCGGTTCGCCGCGTAGTGCGGGAAATCGGTGACCGCCTGCCGATAGGTGGGCTGGCCCTTGGCGTCCAGGACCGGATTGCCAGCGCTGTCGACCACCACGACCGTGCCAATGTCACGGAAGTCCTGCTGGATGGTCCTGCCGGCCTGGGCTTGCAGCTGGAGCTGCGGCATCAGCGCGCCGGCGGCCTGCCGCTTCGCCTCGCTCGCCCGGACACGGTCGAGCTCGCTGAGGAGCGCCTGGAGGTTGTTCCTCGACTCCTCGCGGACCTGGTCGAGGGTGATGGGGGTCGCGGCGAGGACGGCGGAGAGGAGGAGCGCGTTCACGCGCCACCTCCCGGCCCGCCCGGACCACCCGGCCCGCCACCGCCACCGCCTCCTGCCATCATCCCCGGGAGGCCGGCGCCGAAGAGGCCCACGTAGCCGAGGAACAGCACGACCCCGACGAGGAGCCCTGAGCGCCGGCGAATGCCCGTGGCCGCGGCGAAGCCGAGCCCGATGAGCAGCGCCGCCACGAGCGAGAAGAGGTCCAGCTTGTCGAGAAGCCCTGCCATCTTCGGACCGCCGGCGTGGACCCAGGCCCCCACGGACGAGGGGAGAAGGTGGGGAGCTCGTTCCTCGGTGACGCCGAGCTGGAAGAGCGCCACCACCCCCCAGAGTGCCCGCTGCAGCGCGATGGGGAGCATCCCCACGGCGGACGCGCTGAACAGTGCAGGGAACGGGGCCTTCCTCCCCAGGAGCCAGGCGACCACCGCGAGCACGACTGCGATTCCGAGCACGACCAGCGGCGTGACGAAGACACCACTGGCGATGCCGGTGACGAGCTTGAGCCGCCCGGCGGTGGTGATCTGCTCCACCAGCTCGGCCTCGGGCATGCCCTTGAGCTGCCCGCTCATCTCGAGCTTCTGGAGGATTCCGGGGGACGGATCCCAGCGGAGAGCGAATGCCGCGCCGGCGAAGGACGTTGCGGCCATCAAGGCGAGGAGTGGCCAGAGGATGCGCCGCTCCTGCACGGCGGTGGCCACACCTGTACCTGGGTCGGTCAGCGTTCGAGGGAGGGTAAGCGCGGTCATCGGGAAGTGCCCTGCTCTACGGCGGCTTGGAGAGGTGATTGCTCGGGGATTCCGACAGTGGCGTACCCCCTCCGGAATCCGCTGCATCCGAGCTGTAGCAGTTTATTTGCCGGCTCTCACACCAGGGGGTAGGTGTTCGATGATCCAACGCATTCCGCTCGGGCGGTCCGGGGAGGGCATGGTCGACAGCAGCGACTTGGCGCTGGTCCTCTCGGAGGCGGACGACATCGCCCAGAGCGTGTCCCAGAAGCCCACGACGGCGCACGCGGTCCTGGCGCTGTTCACCGTGGACAACCCCGGCCAACGGCTCCTCAAGGAGCGCGGCGTCGACGAGGACCGCCTCCTCGCCCTGGTGAAGTCCGCGCCCACCGAGCCGGACGGGACGCTGCGGGAGCTCCGGGACCGGGCGCGAGAGATTGCCCGCGCCTGCGGCTCGCGGGAGGCGGACTGCCTGCACCTCCTCATCGCCGTCACCCGGCTGCGATGCGCCGGACACGAGCTGCTGGCCGGCACCGGGCTCGACCTAACGGCGGTGCGGAACACCGCCCTCTCCTACTTCCTGAGCGGCCGCATGCCCCGGAAGTTCGGGCCGCGCGACGCCCGTTCTCCGGCCCGTCCGGCGCCGGTTCCTCCGCGGGCCTCGACCACGGTCGCCCTCCTCCCCGAGGGCTCACCCCGTGCGCTGGTGGACTCGGATGGCGAGGCGCTGGCCGCCTTTCCCCTGCCTGCCCCTGGCCCGTTTCCCTCGCCTGCGCCCGCGCCGGCCCCGGCACCTGTCCTCCGGGTCGTCACACCCACCGAGGGGCTGCCCTGGGAGCTGGACCCGGCCACCTATCCGCTCCTGGCCCAGCTGGGGCGGAACCTCACCGCGCTGGCCCGCGAGGGCGATCTGGATCCGGTCGTGGGCCGGGTCCGGGAGATGGAAGAGGTCCTGGACGTGCTCGGCAAGCGCCGGACCAACAACCCGTGCCTGGTGGGCGAGCCCGGCGTCGGAAAGACGGCGGTGGTCGAGGGCGTGGCCCAGCGACTGCTCTCCGCTCCGGGCGAGCTCGGAAAGAAGGTGGTCGTCGAGCTGTCGACGGCAGACCTCCTCGCCGGCACCTCGCTGCGGGGTTCGCTCTCGGAGCGCCTCAACGGGCTGAAGGAGGAGATGCGCCATGCCGCCGGGCGGGTGGTGGTCTTCCTCGACGAGATCCACACCCTGGTCGGCGCCGGGTCGACGGGTGAAGGCGCCCAGGACGCGGCGAACGAGCTCAAGGGGGCGCTGGCCCGGGGCGAGTTCCCCTGCATCGGGGCGACGACGCACGACGAGTTCCGTCGCTTCATCCAGGCCGACCCGGCGCTGGAGCGGCGCTTCACCGCGGTCGTGGTCCGCGAGCCCACGGTGCCGGAGACGGTGGAGATCCTCTCCGGGCTGCTCGGCCGCTACGAGGAGCACCACCGGGTCCGGTACGCTCGCGCCGCGGTGGAGGCCTCCGCGTCGCTCGCCGCCCGCTACGTGACCGACCGGCACAACCCGGACAAGGCAGTGTCGATCGTGGACCTCGCCGGCTCGCGGGTCGCGCGCGCCGGACGGGACCGGGTGGAGGTGCGGGACGTCGCCGAGGTGGTGGCGCGCATCGCCGGGCTGCCTGTGGAGCGGCTCCTGACCGGGGACGCGGCCCGGCTGCTCCGGCTCGAAGAGGAGCTGGGCGCGCGGGTGGTGGGCCACGGCGCAACGGTGGAGCGCGTGGCGAAGGTCCTCCGCCGGAACTACGCGGGATTCGCCAGCCGCCGGCCGCTGGGG
>DASXGF010000152.1:0-2549 GCA_036489275.1 Myxococcaceae bacterium
GACCAGCGTGCCGGTGAAGCTCTTCCGAGGCGGCTGACCGACGGGCCCGAAGGTCTTCACCTTCACCCGCTTGCCGACCACCTTCTGGAAGTGTTCCGGACGCCGGAGCGGCCGGTTGACGCCGGGGCTGCTGACCTCCAGCGCGTAGGCGTGCGGGACCAGGTCCTCGACCTCGAGCGCCGTCTCCACCGCGTGCGAGACCCCCGCGCACTCGTCCAGCCCGATGCCACCCTCCTTCGCCATCGGGTCGCGCCCGGGGCGGTCGATGAACAGCCGCAGGACCCAGCCGATCGGCTCACGGACGTACTCGAGCTCGACGAGCTCGAAGCCCTCCGCGCGCACGATGGGCTCCACCAGCGCCTCGGCGCGTGACACGACGTCCTGTCGGTGGGTGCTCTCGGCCATGTGAGCCTAGAAACGAAAAAAGCGGGCACGGGGCCCACTTTTCGAGGTGCTGCCGATTCGAAAAATGTCGCCGGCGTGCCTACCACTGCCGGCGCTTCAGCGCAAGGCGATCGGGGCCGGCCGGTCCGCGGAACTGCCCGGACTTCGGGCACATTCACCCGGGCGTTGGCGGACCGTCCCCGCGGCTCAGACTTCGAGCGGCGGCTGAGGGCCGGGGACGATGCCGGCGATGTCGGGGTCCTCACCCTCCTGGGGGGTCGGACGCTCCGCCTTCTCCCGCTTCCGCTGCTCGCGCTTCTCGGCCTTCTCCCGTTGCTTCTGCTGCCGGGCGAGCTCTTTCAGGCGCTTGGTGGCTCCAGGTGCGGCGATGGCGAACCTCCTCGATTCAAAGGATCCTTCACATGCCCGCTTGACCCTGGCCTGTCAAACCAGAGCAGGCCGGGGCGCCACGTCGAGAGCGAGGTTACAGTCGGCCGCCGACACCGTCTGACATTCCCATGTGGATCGCCGCGACACAGATGGTTTCCGGCCCTGACCGGACGAAGAACCTGGAGGTCGCCACGCGGCTCGTCCGTCGGGCAGCCGAGCGCGGCGCAGCCCTGGTGGGGCTCCCGGAGAACGTGGCCTGGATGGGCTCGGAAAAGGACCGACCCTCCGCGGCCGAGCGCCTCGACGGACCGACCCTGACGCGGTTCGCCGAGCTCGCCCGGGAGCTTCGCATCCACGTGCTGGCCGGTTCGATCATGGAGGCCGGCGCCCCGGGCGGACGCGTCTACAACACCAGCGTCCTCCTCGGGCCGGACGGCCAGCGACTCGCGGTCTACCGGAAGATTCACCTCTTCGACGCCGAGGTCGGCGACGGCGCGACGTACCGCGAGTCGGACAGCGTTGCCCCCGGAGAGTCGCCGGTCACCGCCGAGACACCGCTGGGCACGGTGGGGCTGACCATCTGCTACGACCTCCGCTTTCCCGAGCTCTACCGGGCGCTGGCCCGGGCCGGCGCCACCCTGCTCACGGTGCCCGCGGCCTTCACCCTGATGACCGGGAAGGACCACTGGGAGGTGCTGCTCCGGGCCCGGGCCATCGAGAACCAGGCCTACGTTCTCGCACCTGCTCAGGGGGGCCGGCACACGGATCAGCGCGTCACCTACGGGCACGCGATGGTGGTGGACCCCTGGGGACTGGTCGTCGCCCGGGCCTCGGACTGTGAGGGGCTCGCCCTGGCAGAGCTGGACACCGAGCTGCTCGCCCGGGTGCGCAAGAACCTCCCCGCGCTGCGTCACCGGCGCCTGGAGTGAGCGGGCCGTCCCGGGCGGGGTGAAGTACACTCCGGATAAGGAAGTGCCTCGCCCCTGGATTTCGATGGCGTTGTGCCTGTCGCTGTTCGTGTGCGCTCCGGCGTGTCGCCGGGACGCGAAGGCTCCGCCCGCGCCCGCCCCGAAGCAGTCCGTGCGGGCAACGCTCGCTGAGGTGAAGGGCGCGGTCTCGGTGAAGCGGTCCACCGGGGACGAGTGGCAGGCCGCGGTCAACGGAACGGCGCTCTACGACGACGACAAGGTGCGGACCGAGCGGGGCGGGTCCGCCGAGCTGCGCTTCCCCTCCGGGACTGTCGTGGTGGTCTCCGAGGACACGCTGCTCGGCATCGCCGAGACCCGCGCGGCCCCCGGCCGCCCGCAGGCCGACGTCACCGTTCTCCGCGGCGCGGTCGACGCCACCCTCGACCGTCCGGCGAACCAGTCCATCACCGTCGGCACCCCCGCGGCGACCGTCCGCGCCGGGCGGGAGATCGTCTTCCAGTGAGCCTCGCTCTCACAGCCGCGCTCGCGCTCCTCACCTCGGCCGCGACGACGCCGCCGGCGACCGAGACGGTCGTGCGCCCGGGCGAATCGCTCGGCCAGCTCGCGGCGCGCACGCTCGGAAGCGAGGGCGCCGGCCCCGAGCTGCTGGCCTTCAATCACCTCGACGGCGCGCCGCAGGCGGGGACGCACCTCCAGATTCCGGGCCCGGAGCGGGCCCGCGCGGTGGCGGCCATCGGCTCGGCCCGGAGCGCCATCGGCCAGACCCCCGCCGGCAGCGCGAGGACGGAGGCCGAGGCACGGCTGACCGAGGCGGAGTCGCTGCTCGCCCGCGCCCGCTACGCCGAG
>DASXGF010000097.1:0-3554 GCA_036489275.1 Myxococcaceae bacterium
GTCCACCCAGAACAGCATCTGGAAGGAGTGCGCGGCGAGGAATCCTCCCGCCGCCGGTCCCACGCTCATCCCGAGGTTGATGGCCAGCCGGTTGAGGGCGAAGGCCTGCCGGCGCATCGGTGCCGGGGCCAGATCGCTCACCAGGGCCAGGGTGGCCGGTCGCATCGCCTCGGACACCGCCGAGAGCACCACCATCCCGCCGAGCACCTGGGGCAGGGTCTTGAGGAGCGGCAGCGCCCAGAAGCCGAGCCCGCCGAGGAACAGGGAGAGGGTGAGGATGCGCTGTGAGCCGACCTTGTCGGCGAGCCGGCCGGCGAAGGGCGAGGTGAGCAGCGAGACGATGCCGTAGACCGCCAGCGCCACTCCTGCCTGGCCGGCGGAGAAGCCCAGGTTCCGGGTGAAGTGCAGCGCCAGGAAGGGGATGACCATCGTCCCCGCCCGGTTCACCAGGGTGGCCAGGGCGAGCAGCCAGCTGTCGCGGGGGAGACCCGCCAGGTCCGACCAGGGGTTGAGCGCTCGCCAGGTCATGGGGGAAGCCGGAAGGAGCGGGGGTAACGTCCGCACGGCGCGATGTCGAGCACCGCTGGCTGTCATCCTTGCCGAGGACCCGGGCTGTTTCGCCCCCGCGCGTGGCGGCTGCTGCTGCTCCTCGCGGCACTCGGCTGTCACGAGCCACCTCCGCCGCCACCGCCCCCGGCACGGCCTCCACCGCCGCTCGCCGCGGCCCAGATCCAGGCCGCGTTCCCCGACGGGGTCGGGGACCCCGCGGGCTGGGCGAAGGATCTCCTCGCCACCTTCGGGGCCTCGGGGCTGGTCCCGGACGCGGCCCGGGTGTGCGCGGTGGTGGCGGTGCTCCAGCAGGAATCCGGGTTCCAGGCCGACCCCCCGGTTCCGAACCTGGGCACCCTGGTCCGGACCCGGCTGCGGGAGGAGGCCGAGCGGTATGGCCCGCTCGGGCCCGCGGCGATGGACCGGCTCCTCCAGGACCGCGCCCCCGGCGACCGGCGGACGTTCGAGGAGCGAATCAAGAGGCTGCGGACCGAGCGCGAGCTGGACGTCCTCTTCCGCGACATGCTCGAGGCAGAGCGCCGCGAGCACCCGGCGATGATCGCCACCGCGAACCTCCTCGACACCCTGTTCCGCGGACGCCGGCTCGAGGACCTGAACCCCGTGACGACCGCGGGCTCGATGCAGGTCAGCGTGCGCTGGGCCGTGGACTACGCGCGGAGCCGGGGCTGGCCCGACGCCGAGGAGACGGTGCGCGACGCGCTCTACACCCGGGCCGGCGGGCTGCGCTTCGGCGTGCCCCGGCTCTGGGGCTACCCCCTCACCGACTCCGACGTGCTCTACCGCTTCGCCGACTACAACGCGGGCCAGTACGCCTCCCGGAACGCCGCCGTCCAGCGAGGGCTGGCGCAGCTCACCGGGGTCCGCCTCGCCGCCGACGGAGACCTCCTGGCCTACGGGTCCGACGGCAGGCCTGCGCCCGAGGACAGCGAGACCCTCCAGGCGTTCCGGGTCTTCCGGGAACGCTTCGTGCCCTCGTTTCCCGACGCGCGCCTGCGGGGAGATCTGGAAAGGGGCAAGGAGCAGGACTTCGAGGAGACCCCCAGCTACCTCGCCCTGCGGCGCGTGTACCGGGAGCGCATCGGCACCCCGCTGGCCAGCGCCAGCATCCCCGAGCTGGAGCTCAAGAGCCCCAAGCTCCGGCGCGGCTACACGACCGCCGCCTACGCCCGGAACGTGCTCCGCCACCATCGGACCTGCCTCCAGCGGCTGCGCGGGGAGTGACGGGTCGACACTGTGCGGGCACGCGGAGTTCACCCGCCCGTGCGCGAGCCGTCGAGCGCGACGGATACGAGGAAGGCCCCGCAAGAGGCGAGGGGCACATGGCCGTCGCGACGGAAGACTGGTCAAGGCCCGGCTTCGAGCCCGGTGGCGGCGACGCCGCGGTGTTCTACCTCGCGTTCGGCGCGCTCGCCGACGTGCGCCTGCCGCCCACCCCCGTGGGCCTCTCGCTCAGCGTGCATCCGCAGGGGGAGGCGCGGCTCTGGGTCGAGCCCCTGGTCGCGGCGAGCCAGGATGGCGATGAGGAGCAGCCGGTGCCTCCCGCACTGGTGCGCGGCGCGCCCGACTTCGCGGTGCTCAAGGGACGGCGGATCGATCCCCCGGACCTGACCCATCTCCGCGACGCCGAGGCGGTGATCGCGGCGCTGCTCGACGTCGGAGCGGCGGCCGTGCTCGACGTGGAGGCGCGGCGGTGGTGGACGCCGGAGCGCTTCCGCCGCGAGGTCCTGGCCGGATTCCGTCCCGCGGTCCGGGCCCACGTCTCGGTGCGCACGCGGCGGGGCATCGTGGAGACCCGCGGGCTGCGGAAGTTCGGCCGACCCGACCTGCGGCTGCACCGCGTCCCGCCAGCCGAGGAGGGCGAGGCGCTCGGGGTGTGCTGGGGCCTCGTGGAGCGGCTCGCGCGCGGCGCACGTCCGGGCCCCGGACTCTCGGCGGGCCATCTCCGGCTCGAGCCGAGCGGCGAGCCGGACCACCCGGCGCTCGAGGGCGAGTGGCCCCGGCCTCCGCTGCCCCACGTCCGCACCGCCTGAGGTCAGGCCACAGGGGTGAGCTGGCCGCCGACGACGTCGAAGCTCACGGTCCTCACATGGGACTGCAGGTCGCCGGACTGCGAGTAGTCCACTGTCACCTGAGTCGCCGGGATGAGGGTGAAGGCGGCCCGGGCCTTGTCGGCGTCGATGGCCACCGTGAGGAAGCCGTGCTCGGAGGTGCTCACGAACTTGAGCGCTCCGCCGGTGGCCGCCTGGAACAGCTGCGGCAGGCCCTGGACCAGCGCCTGGTACACCGCGCCCCCGGGCTGGAACGCGGGATCCGAGCTGAAGGTGGTGACTGCCGCCCCGACCTCCTCCCCCACGGTCTGCGAGCTGATCGCCGGCGCGGTGAGGAGGGCGAACTTCGGCGAGCTCGCCGTCTCGTTGCCGGCGAACGTGCCGTGGATGTCCCCGGACAGGGCGATGAGGTTCTGGACCCCGGCCAGGCGCGCGAGGAGCTCGGCGCGCTTGTTGGGGAAGCCGTCCCACTGGTCCACGTCGAAGTAGAAGGCGCGCGCGAACTGGGCGGGCACCCCGGGGATTCCGGTGAGGTTGAGCTGCATGGACACCAGCGAGACGCTGCTCACCAGCACCTTGTGGGTGGCGGTGGACTGGGTGAGCTTGTTGACGATGAACGTCTCCTGCTCGGTACCGAAAGCGTTCTCGCTGGCCTTGGCCGTCTTCGCGTAGAGCAGGGCGGTGTACAGGTCGTAGCTCGACTTCACGACGACGTAGCGCGAGCCGTACTGGCTGAAGAACGACTGCTTGCCGATCAGCGCGTAGAAGAGCCCGCGAGGAAGACCGGTCGCCGGGATGGGCGGCTGATGGGCCGCGGCGAGCATCTGGTTGATGACCAGCACCGCCAGGTTGCCGTGGATGTTCCGCACGGCCCAGGCATACGCGTCGTTGAGCGACAGGCCTTCCTGCTGGGCACCGGCGGCGGCGATGCTGACC
>DASXGF010000139.1:0-2045 GCA_036489275.1 Myxococcaceae bacterium
CGCTCTCCTCGGTCGCGGGCTCCTCGCGGGGGAGGCTCTCGGCGAGGAGCACCTCTCCGGGGGAGAGGACCACCGCCCGGGTGAGGACGTTCTCCAGCTCCCTCACGTTCCCGCGCCAGGGGAGCCGGACGAGCGCCTCCATCACCTCGGGTAGCACGCGCGTCACTCGCTTGTGGACCCGGCCGTTGATGCGCTCGAGCAGGCTCTTCACCAGCAGCGGGATGTCCTCGCGCCGCTCCCGCAGCGGCGAGACGTGAAGGTGGATGACCCGGAGGCGCTGGGAGAGGTCCTCCCGGAAGCGGCCGGCCTTCACCTCCTCGGACAGGTCGCGGTGGGTCGCAGCGATGACCCGGGCCTGGAGCGGGATGCGCTTGGTCCCGCCCACCCGCTCGAACTCGCGTTCCTGGAGGACGCGGAGGAGCTTGCCCTGGAGCGGCGGCGAGAGATCGCCGATCTCGTCCAGGAAGACCGTGCCGTCCTCCGCCACCTCGAACTTCCCCAGCTTGTTGCTGGTGGCTCCGGTGAAGGCGCCGCGCTCGTGGCCGAAGAGCTCGGACTCCAGCAGCGTCTCGACGATGGCCGAGCAGTTGATGCCCACGAAGGGTCGCGGCTCGTCGAAGGAGTAGTTGTGGATGACGCGAGCCACCAGCTCCTTGCCGGTGCCCGACTCGCCGGTGACCAGGACCGTGGCCCGCGGGGCGGCGGCCACCTTGCCGATCTCCTTCACCAGTTGCTGCATCACCCCGGTCTGGCCCACCAGGTCGCCCAGGCGGGCCGGCGCGGCCTCGAGCTCGGCGCTTGCTGCGCGGCGGCTGAGCTGCCGGACGCTGAGCGCGCGGTTGATGACCAGGTCCAGCGTCGCGAGATCGGAGAAGGGCTTGTGGATGTAGTCGAACGCCCCGAGCTTCATCGCCCGGATGGTGCTCTCCATGTCGTGGTACGCGGTGACCAGGACGATGGGGGCGTCCCCGCAGACCGACTTCATCTCCTCGATGAGGTCGAGGCCGCTCCGGTCGGGGAGCATCATGTCCAGCACGACCAGCGAGGGGGCGGACTCGCGCGCCTTCTGCAGGCCGGCGGCGCCGGTGGTCGCGGTGACGACCTGGAAGCGCGGCTTGTCGTCCTTCACGGCCTCCTCGAAGTGAAGGGTGAGGGACTCGAGGAGCGAGACGTCGTCGTCGACGAGGAGGAGCGTGTCCATGGTCAGGAGGCCCTCGCGAAGTCGAGGCGGAAGAGCACTCCGCGGGCGGGGGGCCTGGCCGCCTCGGCGCTGACCTCTCCTCCCTGCTGCTGCAGCACCCGGCGCAACGCGGCCAGCGAGAGCCCCGCCCCGCGCGCCAGGCGGGAGCCGAAGGGCTCGAACACCCTCGACTCGTCGCCCGGCCCGAGCGCGGCGTGCACGTCGTTCAGCTCGACCTCCGCGCCCCGGTCCGTGCAACGCAGGGCGACCAGAAGGGGCTCGCCATCCCCGAGGCTCGCGGCGACGTTCAGGAGGAGCTGGGCGAGCACCGGGCGGAGCCGGACGCCGTCGGAGCGCACGCGGGGGAGGCCGTCTGCGCCGAGGAGCTCGAGGCGGACGCTCCGCTCGGCGAGGTCCTGCTCGATGAGCCCCGCCGACTCCTGGATCAGGTCCGGCAGCGACCAGGCGTCCACCGCCAGCGGCGACTCGCGGCCGTACTCGCTCAGCATCCAGAGCATCCGCTCCAGGGTGCGGATCTCCCGGAGGGCGATGGTGAGGCGGCGCTGATCGCGAGCCGACAGCCCTTCGTTCCGGGAGAGGGTCTGCACCGCCATCTTCACGCTGGAGAGTGGGTTGCGGAGCTCGTGGCTGAGCGAGCTGGACAGCCGGGAGATCTGCAGCGGCGGGGCGCCCTCGAGCAGCGCGCCGACGTCGTACACCCGGGCCTCGACCGCGGCGCCGGTCGGTTTCAGTCCCACCCGGAGCCAGCGCGACGCGCCGCCTGGGTTGCCGGATCCCTTGACGAACTCCACTCCGCCACCACGCCGGGCCCGCTCGTGCAGCGCTCGGGCCGTGGCCGGGTCCA
>DASXGF010000156.1:0-7468 GCA_036489275.1 Myxococcaceae bacterium
CCGAGGTTCGACAGGACCAGCGCGTCCGGTCCGTACACGCCCGGCGTCGCGGTGACGCCCTTCCCCGGGTCGAACCGGCGGAGGATCCGGCCGCCCACCGGGTCCACGAAGAGCAGGCCCTTCCCCGTCGGAACGAGCAGCAGCCCCGAGGCGATGGCCGGCTGCTGCCCCGCGCGATCCGGAAGCGTCGTCACCCAGATGTTCTTGCCGGTGTCGGAGCTCCAGGCCCCGATGCGATCCTCGCCGGCGGCGAAGATCACCCCTCCCTTCACCAGCACGTAGGCCAGCCCCCCGGCGCTGGTCTGCCAGACGGTGTCCCCGGTCTTCGGGTCGAGCGCGAACAGTCCGTCCTTGTACGAGGCGACAATGAGGTGTCCGGCCGCGTCGAACCCCGGCGTGCTGCTCACGTCGATGAATTGCGTGCCGGTGGAGAGGACCCGGTCCCAGACGGCCCCACCGGTCTTGGCCTCGAGCGCCGCGGCGTGCCCGTCGGAGAACCCGAGGTAGACCACCCCGTCGCGGACCACCGGCGTGCTGGCTCCGCGCAGGATGAAGCCGGCGGGCGGCGTGCGGCGGTACTGCCAGAGCCACTTTCCGTCGTTCACGTCCACCGCGTACAGGGTGGCGGACTGCGAGGCGACCAGCAGACGCCCCTCGGCGAGCACGGGGACGGTGACCAGCTCCTCGCCGCAGTCGTAGCTCCAGAGAACCTGCCCGGTGTCGGCCTTGATTGCCCGGACCACGCCGTCTCCACCCGGGGAGTAGACGACGCCGTCGCGGATCAGCACCCCGGCGTAGAACGGCGCGGGGGTGTTCACCCTCCAGCGCACCTTCCCGTCGATGTTGACGCTGCGGAGCACGCCGTCGCGGGTGCCCACCACCACCCGGCCGGAGACCGGGTCCACCGCCGGGGTGGCGAACTCGCGGGGGACGAACTCCATGGTCGTGGAGGTTTCGACCAGCGGGTGCCAGTAGTCGATGGAGAAGACCGCCAGCGCCGCGGCGGGCTCGCGGGAGAACGGGTCGGTGAGCACCGGGGCCCGTCCCGAGGCGCAGCCACCGAGGGTGGCCAGCGCGATGGCCAGCAGCGTGCCGCGGCTCATCCGGCGTCCGGCTTCGGGGCGACCACGGCCTTGAAGCCCTCGGCCTCGAGCGTCGAGAGCCGCTCCTGACCCAGCCGGGCGGCGGTCGTGCCGGGGTTGGCCGCGACCAGCTCGGCGAAGCCCTGGGCTGCCTCCTGCTTCTTCCCCATCAGGGCCAGGATCCGCGCGCGGTTGTAGGCGCCCATCCCCGCCTCGAAGCCGGCGCCCTCCTCACGGGCCATCCGCTCGTAGGCCTCCAGGGCCTGGGGCAGCTCGCCCTTCGCCTCCCGGGCGTGGCCGAGGCCGTCGAGCGCGGCCACCCGCAGCGGCTCGCTGGAGGGCGCGTCGCGGAGGTAGGCCTCGTAGTGGGCGACCCCGGGGTCGAGCCGTCCGAGGCGGACCTCGGTGGCGGCGAGCGGGAGGGTGGCGGTCAGCGCGGCCCTGGTTCCGGGGTAGCTGGTCAGGACCCCGGAGAGCGCGGCGACCGCGGCCTCGTCCCGCTCCTTCTCCGACTTGAACGGTGGGGGATCTTCGGTCGCGCCGGGCGGGAGGTCCGCCAGGATGGGGCGGGACAGCACGCCGACCGCCGTGCCCAGCGCCGTCCGGGCCCTCTCCTCGTTCCGCTGGCGAACCGATCTCGTCGCCATCACCGCGAAGAAGATCGCGAGGGCCGCGATGACCGTTCCCAGCACGAGGGTCTTGTTCCGGGCGATCCAGCCCTCGGCCTCGACCCCTACGCGCTGGAAGGCGTCCGGCGCGCGGAGCTCCTGTCGACTCATCCGATCCTGTGCCACGTGGTGACCTGGTGTCCTTCTTGCTAGGGCCCTGGAAAGGGCGCGCACTGTAGAGATCCGGATGCTGCGACGTCAACGACGGCCACGGGGTCGCTTGCGGGCCTCCCGCTTGGCCTTCCCCGGCTTCTCCCGGAAGAACAGCTGGAGGGGGACGCGCAGTCCGAACGTCTCGCGGAGCTGGTTGGAGAGGTACCGCTTGTAGGCCTCCGGCACCTTCTCCGGCCGGTTGGTGGTGATGGCGAAGGCCGGTGGGGCCGTGCCCACCTGGGCGATGTAGTACAGCCGCAGCGGCCGGCGGTCGACGATGGGCGCGGGGTGGGCGTCCACCAGGCGGCCGAGGAGCTTGTTGAGCGCCGGCGTCGGGACCCGCATCCGGAAGGAGTCCTGGAGGTCTGCGGCGAGGTCGAGGACCTTGTCCACCTTGGACCCGGTGAGCGCGCTGACGAAGATGATGGGCGCGTAGGACACGAACTTCAGCGTCCACTTCAGCTCCTCGCGCGTCCGCTTCTCGGTGCGCGGGTCCTTGGTCACCAGGTCCCACTTGTTCACCACAACCAAGAGCGCCCGGGCCCGCTCGGCGACCAGGCCCGCCAGCCGCGCGTCCTGGTCCACCCCGGGCTCGGTGCCGTCGAGGACCAGCACCGCGACGTCCGCCCGCTCCATGCTCCGCAGCGCGGCGAGGACGCTCAGCTTCTCCACGCCCTCCCCCACCGCCTTCCGTCGGCGGATGCCGGCAGTGTCGGTGAGGACGAAGCGGCGGTCCCGGTGGATGAGGGTGGTGTCGATCGGGTCGCGGGTGGTGCCGGGCTCGGGGTTGGCGACCACCCGCTCCTCGCGGACGATGGCGTTGAGGAGGGTGCTCTTCCCCACGTTGGGCCGGCCGAGGATGGTGAGGCGAACGGGCGCGTTCTCCTCGGGCTCCGTCCCCTCCGCCAGCTCGACCGGCTCGGTCGGCTTGGGCAAACGGGCCACGACCGCGTCGAGGAGCAGGTCCACGCCGACCGAATGCTCCGCCGACACCCCGAACACCTCGGGGATGCCCAGCCGATAGAAGTCCGCGGTGCCGGTCTCGGCTGCCGCCGGCGAGTCCAGCTTGTTCACCGCCAGGAGCAGCGGCTTGCCGGTCCGGCGCAGCGCCCGGGCCAGCGTCTCGTCCGCGGCGCCGGGACCGGCCCGTCCGTCCACCACCATCACGACGACGTCGGCCTCCCGTGCGGCGAGCTCGGCCTGGGCGCGAACCTGCGCCGCCAGGCCACTGTCCTCGTCGGGCACGAAGCCGCCGGTGTCGATGACCGCCAGCTGCCGCCCCTGCCACTCGGCGTCGGCGTAGTGGCGATCGCGCGTGACGCCCGGCACGTCCTGCACCAGAGCCAGCCGGCGGCCGGCGATGCGGTTGAAGAGCGTGCTCTTGCCCACGTTGGGTCGACCCAGAATCGCGACCAGCGGTCTCACGCGAGCCCCACCTTCTTGAGCCCGCGCTCGCTCTCGGTCCACCGCGGCTCCACCTTCACCCGGAGGTCGAGGTACACGTGCGTGCCGAGCAGCCGCTCCAGCGCCTTGCGCGCGTCGGTGCCGATGGCCTTGAGCATCGCGCCACGCTTGCCGATGACGATGGCCTTCTGGCTGTCCCGCTCGACGTAGAGCGTGGCGTGGATCCGCACCAGGCCCTGGAGGCCGCCGGGCTTGCTCCCCGGGCGCGGCGCCCGCTCGCTCTCGTCGAAGGCGTCGACCACCACCGCCGCCGAGTGGGGCACCTCCTGCCGGGTGTGGCGGAGCACCTGCTCGCGGATCAGCTCCGCGGAGAGCCCGACCTCTTGCTGATCGGTGAAGGTCTCCGCGTCGAACAGCGGCGGTCCCTCGGGGAGCCGGGAGAACGTCGTCGACAGGAGCTCCTCCACCCCGTCTCCTTCCAGCGCGGAGACGAAGAGCACCTCGTCGAAGGGGCGCACCGCGGTGAGCGCGGTCACGAAGGGAAGGAGCAGCGGCTTGGGGAGGGTGTCGACCTTGTTGACCACCAGGAGCACCGGCTTGCGCACCGAGGCCAGCCGCTCGAGGACGGCCCGGACCCCGGGAGTCACCTCCGGCGTCTTCCCGTCGGGCCCCAGCGCCGGCTCGACCAGGAGCAGGACCAGATCCACGTCCTCGAGCGCGGAGAGCGCCCTCTCCACCATCGCCCGGTTCAGCGCGCCCTTCGCGTCGTGGATGCCGGGGGTGTCCACGAAGGCCACCTGTCCCTCGGGGCGGGTCACCACGCCGGTGATGCGGGTCCGGGTGGTCTGCGGCTTCGGCGAGACGATGGCGATCTTCTCCCCCTCCAGGCGGTTGAGGAGAGTGCTCTTGCCCACGTTGGGTCGGCCGACGAGGGCGGCGAATCCTGAGCGCTGGACGGTCATCGGAGGTGGTCTGGAGGAGGCCGTGGCCTCCCCGCGGAACGGGGCCTCGCCCCGGCGCCTTACGGCTGGGTGGAGACGGTCAGCTTGTTGATCCGCACGTCGGTCTTCGGGCGGTCCTGCGCGCCCTTCGGGATCTCGTTGGCCACACGGCGGACGATGTCCTGGCCGGAGACCACCTCACCGAAGATGGTGTGCCGGTTGTTCAGGTGCGGCGTCGGAACGACGGTGATGAAGAACTGGCTCCCGTTGGTGCCTGGCCCGGCGTTGGCCATCGCGAGCAGCCCCGGCTTATCGAAGCGCCGGCCGCTCTGGAACTCGTCCTCGAACTGGTAGCCCGGCCCGCCAAAGCCCTTCCCGAGCGGGTCCCCGCCCTGGACCATGAAGTCCTTGATGCAACGGTGGAAGATGGTGCCGTCGTAGAGCGGGGTCCCGGTCTTCTTCGTCCGGGTGTTCGGGTCGGTCCATTCCTTCTCGCCGGTGGCCAGCCCCACGAAGTTCTCCACCGTCTTCGGCGCGTCCTTGCTGAACAGCTTGACCACCACCTTGCCCTCGGTGGTGTCGAAGTGCGCGTACAGGTCCTTGCCGGCCTTCACCTCGTCGACCATTCCCATCGTCTGTCGTCCTTTCGAGCTGGAGGGCCCTCTACTAGCCTTTGGGCGCCTTGTCAGACACGGTGATCGAGATCACGCTGATCGGGTCGGTCGGCCGGTTGCCGCCCATCGTCTTCACGTGGGAGATGGTCTCCACCACCGGATAGCCGCTGACCACCTCGCCGAAGATGGTGTGCCGCCCATCGAGGTGGTGCGGCGTGGAGGTGGTGATGAAGAACTGGCTGCCGTTGGTGTTCGGGCCGCGGTTGGCCATGGCGAGCAGGCCCTTCTTGTCGAACCTGCGCCCGCTCTGGAACTCGTCCTCGAACGTGTATCCCGGCTGACCCCGCCCGCTGCCTTCGGGATCTCCGCCCTGGATCATGAAGTCCGGGATGACGCGGTGGAACTCCGTGCCGTCGTAGAGCGGCGTCCGTTTCCGCTGGTTGTCGCGCGGGTCGATCCATTCCTTCTCGCCGGTGGCGAGCCCGACGAAGTTGGCCACCGTCTTCGGCGCGTCCTTGCTGAACAGCTTCACCACGATCGGGCCCTTGCTCGTCTTGATGGTGGCCCAGAGATCCTTCCCGGCCTCGGCCTTGCTCATCCACTCCCCGCCCGAGGCGAGCGGCGCCTGCTGCGGTGCCGGCGCGGGCGGCGGGGTCTGAGCAGCGGTGGGGGCTGGCGGCTTCGGGGCCTCGGGGGGCGGGGACTGCTTCTCGCAGGCCACGAGGGTGAGCCAGGGGATCAGCAACACGGCGGCGGCGCGGGCGGTTCGCATGCGGTCGGTCGGGTGTCCAGGGTGGAGGGTGGGGATGGCGGGGCGCGGCAGGTTCAGCTCGCGCCGGGGTCCTTCTTGGCCTCTGAATCGAGCATCGTCAACGTCTGACGTGCGGCGGCTTGCTCCGCCTCCTTCTTGGACCGGCCCCGTGCCCGGGCGAAGAGCTCGCTCCCCACGGTGACCTCGACCTCGAAGGTCTTGGAGTGGTCTGGCCCCTCCTCGCTCACCACCCGGTAGCGAGGCGATTGCCGAAGCCGCGTCTGCACCAGCTCTTGAAGCCGGGTCTTCCAGTCCTCGCCGCTCTTGCCCTCGGCAACGCCCTGGAGCAGGTCTCCGAAGAGGCGGTCCACCACCGACAGCGCCCCGGGCAGCCCGGCGCTCAGGTACACCGCGCCGATGACCGCCTCCAGCGCGTCGGCGAGGACGGAGCTCTTGTCGCGGCCGCCGGTCATCTCCTCGCCGCGCCCCATCCGGAGCAGATCCCCCAGCCCGAGGTGACGCGCCACGCGGGCGAGGCTGTCCTCGTTGACCAGGAGCGCCCGCAGCTTGGAGAGCTCGCCCTCGTCCGCGCCCGGGAAGCGTTCCATCAGGCGGTGGCTCACCGCGAGGTCCACCACCGCGTCACCGAGGAACTCCAGACGCTCGTTGTCCGCGCCCTCGTCGCGGTGCTCGTTGACGTAGCTCTTGTGGGTCAGCGCGGCGAGGCCCTGCACCGGGTCCAGCGCGTCCACCCCGAGCCTCCGGGAGAGGGACTCGATGAGCGCGGCATCGGCGGGGCGGCTCGGCGTGGGCATCGGTCAGGTGGAGAGCTGGCGTGCCAGGGTCTCGGCGAGGGCGTAAGGGTCGGCCTCGCGGCGGGCGATGGAGAGGGCGACCTCGTCCAGCCGTCCCTTCTCGGCCTCGAGCCGGTCGAGGGCGGACTTGAGCAGCAGGCTCCGGAGCAACGCGAGGAACTGCATGCGGGCCCGTGCTCGCTCCCGCTCCGCGCGCTGGCCGGTGCGCTCGAGGAAGGCGCGGTGCTGTGCGATGGCCTCCATCACCGGGTCCAGCCCCTGGTCTCGCGCGGCGATGACCTTGAGGATGGGCGGCTCCCACTCGTCGGAGGGCGGCGCTGGCTCCGGCGGCCCCACCGGCTTCCCGGAGGCGCGGGTCTTCAACCGGTGTTGACGGTCGTGCTCCACCGGAGGATGGCGCAGGGCGTGGCGCAGCTCGAGCATCTGGCGCAGCTCACGCACGGTGCGGTCCGCGCCGTCGAGGTCGGCCTTGTTGACGACGAAGACGTCCGCGACCTCGAGGATGCCCGCCTTGATGGCCTGGATGTCGTCGCCCATCCCCGGGACGGTGACCAGCATCGTGGTGTGGGCCATCTGGGCGATGTCGATCTCGTCCTGGCCCACGCCGACGGTCTCCACGACGACCACGTCCTTCCCCATCGCGTCCATCACCCGGATGCAGTCTCCGGTGGCCCGGGAGAGTCCCCCGAGGGACCCACGCGTGGCCAGCGACCGGATGAAGACCTGGGGGTCGGAGGCGTGGGCCTGCATCCGGATGCGGTCGCCGAGGATGGCCCCGCCGCTGAACGGGCTGGTGGGGTCCACCGCGATCACGCCGACCGACTTTCCCTGCGCGCGGAAGCGGGCCACCACCCGATCGGTGAGGGTGGACTTCCCTGCCCCTGGCGACCCGGTGATGCCGAGCACGTAGGCGTTCCCCGTCCTCGGGAAGAGCGCCTGGAGGTCGGGGATGGCCGCGGGGTTCTCGTCGTCGATGCGGCGCATGAGTCGGCTCGCGGCGCGCACCTCCCCGGCCAGGACCCGCTCCACGAGCGAGCTCG
>DASXGF010000200.1:0-7853 GCA_036489275.1 Myxococcaceae bacterium
TCCATTGCCGCGACCTTCTGGCCCATCGCGGCCAGCTCGTGCTCCAGACGCTCCAGGCTCCGGGCCTGGGCGTAGACCACGTCGCTCAATTCCTGGAGTAGCCGTTGCTGCTCGGTGAACCGCAGCTCGAGCTCGACGATACGCTCCTCCATGACCGTCCTCCCCTTCCCGGGCGAAGACTCCCCGGCCCCGCCCTGAGCGACGGACATCGTTCCACCGCGGCCGAGCTCAGGCCAGCGAGAACCGGAGCTCGCCGCACTTCTCCACGCTGCACTCGATGCGGTCGCCCTCCTTGAGCCAGACCTGCTGCGCCTCGGGCTTGCCGAGGATGACTCCCTCGGGGGTTCCGGTGGAGATGACGTCGCCGGCGTAGAGGGTGAACAGCGAAGAGGCGTAGGCGATGATCTGCGCGCAGGTGAAGATCATGTCGTCGGTGTTCGACGACTGGCGCACCTCGCCGTTGACCTTGGTCTCCACCTTGAGCTTCTGGGGGTCGCCCACCAGGTCCGCGCCGACCAGCCACGGGCCGATGGGCAGGAACCCGTCGCACGTCTTGCCGATCATGAACTGGGAGGCGCCCTTGCCGTCCCGGTACTGGAGGTCCCGCGCCGAGAAGTCGTTGCCGGTCGCGTAACCGAACACGTAGCCGAGCGCGTCCGCCTCGGAGACGTCGCGGGCGATCTTCCCCATGATGACCTGGAGCTCGACCTCGTAGTCGAACTTCTTCGCCGCCTTGGTCGGGAGATGGATGACTCCCTCGTGACCGCAGAGGGCGTTGTTGTACTTGTTGAAGAGCACCGGGGCCTTGGGGATTGGCGTGTGGGTCTCCGCCGCGTGCCGCCGGTAGTTGAAGCCGAGCATCATGATCTTCTGCGGCCGCGTGATGCAGGGGCCGAAGCGGGCCTCCTCCACGGCGACCAGCGCGCCTTTCACCGAGGACGCCGAGGCGGCGAGGACCTTCTGCAGGCCAGCGGCGCCCTTGCCCTCGAGGAGCTCGTCGGTGCTCGCCGGCACTGCGACCTTGAGCGCCTTGCCGGCCTTCCCCACGTCCAGGATCTTGTTCTCGCGCCGGACGCCGAGGCTGTCGCCCTGCGGGGTGCGGAGCATGCACCAGATCTGGGAGCGCGGGCCGGTGGCGTCGGTACCGGTCTTCGCCGCCGCGGGACCGGCGCCGGCCTGTTCGGCCCGGGCGCCAGCCTGGAAGAGCATCGTGCCGGCGGCCGCGACCCCGGCGTTCCTCAAGAGCGTCCTGCGGGTGGTCTCCATGGGCCCTCCTCCGTCGTCGCGGGCGGCAGGTTGCATGGCGCCCGGGGAGATCGCCAGCACCGACCGTCGCCGGGGCGCTGACGCCGCGCGCCAGTGACCACTGGACAGCGGTGGCCGGCCTGGACGCAACCGTGTAGAGAGCCGTCCGTGGACGCGAACTTCCTCACCGACCTGGCGGCCCGGACGCGCGAGCTGCGCGACCAGGGCCTCTACAAGAACGAGCGCATCCTCGTCTCCCCCCAGAACGCGGCGATCCGCGTCGAAGGCGGACGCGAGGTCCTCAACTTCTGCGCCAACAACTACCTCGGGCTGGCGGACCATCCGCGGGTCATCGAGGCGGCGCGGGGGGCGCTGGAGAAGTACGGCTTCGGCATGGCCTCGGTGCGCTTCATCTGCGGCACCCAGGACCTCCACAAGACGCTGGAAGCCCGCCTGAGCCGCTTCCTCGGGACCGAGGACACCATCCTCTACTCGAGCTGCTTCGACGCGAACGGCGGGCTCTTCGAGACGCTGCTCGGCGAGGAGGACGCGGTCATCACCGACGCGCTCAACCACGCGTCGATCATCGACGGCATCCGTCTCTGCAAGGCGAAGCGGCTCCGCTACGCCAACAACGACATGGGCGAGCTGGAGGCCCGGCTCAAGGAGGCCTCGGGCGCCCGCTACCGGCTGATCGCGACCGACGGCGTGTTCTCGATGGACGGGATCATCGCCAACCTGCCGGCGGTCTGCGACCTGGCCGACAGGTACCGGGCGCTGGTGATGGTGGACGACTCCCACGCGGTGGGGTTCGTCGGCGCGAAGGGCAAGGGCACGCCAGAGTTCTGCAACGTGCTCGGGCGGGTGGACATCCTCACCGGGACGCTGGGGAAGGCGCTCGGCGGAGCGTCCGGCGGCTACACCGCCGGGCGGAAGGAGGTCGTCGCCTGGCTCCGGCAGCGCAGCCGGCCGTACCTGTTCTCCAACTCGTTGATGCCCGCGATCTGCGCCGCGACGCTCACCGTGCTCGACCTGCTCGAGGGCGGAGACGAGCTCCGCAAGCAGCTGCGGTCGAACGCCGAGCGATTCCGGAGCGAGATGACCAAGCTGGGGTTCAAGCTCGCCGGGGCGGACCATCCGATCATCCCGGTGATGCTCGGGGACGCGAAGCTCGCCTCGACCTTCGCCGACCAGATGCTCGCCGAGGGCGTGTACGTCGTCGGCTTCAGCTACCCGGTCGTTCCGCAAGGCCAGGCGCGGATCCGCACGCAGATGTCGGCGGCGCACACCCGCGAGCAGCTCGACCGGGCCATCGCCGGCTTCGCCAAGGTGGGCCGAGCCCTGGGGGTGATCCAGTGAGAGCGCTGGTGAAGGCCAAGGCCGAGCCGGGCATCTGGATGCAGGACGTCCCGGTGCCGGAGTTCGGTCCGAACGACGTGCTGATCAAGGTCCGCAAGGCGAGCATCTGCGGCACCGACGTTCACATCTGGAACTGGGACGCGTGGGCGCAGAAGACCATCAAGGTGCCGATGGTCATCGGCCACGAGTTCATGGGGGAGATCGCAAAGCTCGGCGACGAGGTCACCGGGTTCCAGGTGGGCGACCGCGTGAGCGGCGAGGGTCACATCACCTGCGGCCACTGCCGCAACTGCCGCGCCGGGAAGCGGCACCTCTGCCGGAACACCGTCGGGCTGGGCGTGAACCGGCCGGGATGCTTCGCCGAGTACGTCTCGCTGCCCGCGTTCAACGTCTTCCGCGTGCCGAAGGACATCCCCGACGAGATCGCCTCCTTCTTCGACCCGCTGGGGAACGCCGTGCACACCGCGCTCTCCTTCGACCTGGTGGGCGAGGACGTGCTCATCACCGGGGCCGGTCCCATCGGGGTGATGGCGGCGGCCATCTCGAAGCACGTGGGCGCCCGGCACGTGGCGGTGACCGACGTGAACCCCTTCCGGCTGGAGCTGGCGCGGAAGCTGGGCGCGACCCGCGCGGTGGACGTCCGCTCGCAGACCCTCGGCGACGTGATGCAGAGCCTTGGGATGACCGAGGGCTTCGACGTGGGCATGGAGATGTCGGGGAACGGTCAGGCCTTCCGGGACATGCTC
This sequence comes from Myxococcaceae bacterium, assembly GCA_036489275.1. Classification (GTDB taxonomy): domain Bacteria; phylum Myxococcota; class Myxococcia; order Myxococcales; family Myxococcaceae; genus RPRB01. The sequence continues at coordinate 3,351 of DASXGF010000200.1, forward strand.
TCGGTCATGAACCACGGCGGTCGGGTGGCGATCCTGGGCATCCCGCCGAACGAGGTGTCGATCGACTGGAACCAGGTCATCTTCAAGGGTCTGGTGCTCAAGGGCGTGTACGGCCGGGAGATGTTCGAGACCTGGTACAAGATGGTCGCGATGCTCCAGAGCGGCCTGGACGTCTCGCCGGTCGTGACCCACCGCTTCCCGGCGGCCCGGTACGCCGAGGGCTTCGAGGCCATGCGCTCGGGGCAGAGCGGCAAGGTGGTCCTCGACTGGGCCGGTTGAGCCCCGTGGGCGAGCGAGCACGACTGATCTTCTCCACGGAGGCCGATGCGGTCCTGGCGGAGAAGCTGTGCGCGCTGGGCGTCGGCGCGGCCGGGGCCATCGAGCGCGAGACCTTCCCCGACGGTGAGCGGGGCCTGCGGCTGGCCAGCGCGGTGGCGCACGCGGACGCGATTCTCGTCGGCGGCACGGGGAGCGACGCCGGGACGCTCGAGCTCTACGACCTGGCATGCGCGCTGGTCGAGAGCGGGCTGCACGCGCTCACGCTGGTCGTCCCCTATTTTGGCTATTCGACGCAGGAGCGGCCGAGCAAGGACGGCGAGAGCGTCACCGCGAAGACGCGGGCGCGGCTGCTCTCCTCCATCCCGCTTCCCTCGGGCGGCATCCGGGTGCTGCTGGTGGACCTGCACACCGCCGGCCTGCCCTTCTACTTCGAGGGAGGCGTGCGGCCGGTGCACGTCAGCGCGCGGCCGCTCTTCGTCGAGGCGATCCGGGCGCTCGCGGCGGGGGGCTACGTGGTCGCGAGCACCGACGCCGGGCGAGCAAAGTACGTCGAGGCACTGGCCAACGACCTGCGGGTCGACGCGAGCTTCGTCTTCAAGCGCCGTGACTCCGGGGGGACGCGGGTGTTGGCGGTGAGCGCGCGGGTCGCCGGGCAGCACGTGATGCTCTACGACGACATGGTCCGGACCGGCAGCTCGCTGCTCGCCGCGGCCGAGGCGTACCGGGAGGCGGGGGCGAGTCGGATCACCGCGCTCGCGACCCACGGCGTTCTTCCGGAGGATGCGGTGGGGCGACTCCAGCGGAGCGGGCTCTTCGAGCGGCTCGTGGTGACCGACACGCACCCCCGGGCGCGCGAGCTCGCGGGTGGTTTCGTCGAGGTGCACTCGGTGGTCCCGCTCCTGGCGGCGGCGCTCCAGGCCAGGTAGGGCGCCCGGCCTCCCCCGGGGCGGGGGGCACCCACTGCCACTGGTCGGCACTTCCCCCCGGGCCCCTGCAAGAAGGTCAACAGTGCGGAGACGGCCAGGGGCGGGTCCTCTTCGGCCCGGTGGATTTCGCGCCTGGACCCGCTGGTACAACAAGGGATCTTGCTCCTGGACGATCCGGTGTCGCGGACGAACGTCCTGCTCGTCGACGACAACGCCGACAACCTCCTCGCCCTGTCCGCGGTGCTGGACAGGCTCAAGCTCCGCCTGGTCCAGGCCACGTCGGGTGCGCGGGCAGTGGCCCTCGCCGAGGAGCAGGAGTTCGCGGTCATCATCCTGGACGTGCAGATGCCGGTGCTGGACGGCTTCGAGACCGCCCGGAAGCTCCGGTTGCGGCGCGGAGCCGAACAGACGCCGATCATCTTTCTCACCGCCAACTCGCACGACCCCGCGGCCAGCCTCCGCGGCTACGCCGAGGGTGCGGTGGACTTCCTGGTGAAGCCCTTCGACCCGGCGATCCTCCGCTCGAAGGTCTCGGTGTTCGTCGCGCTCTACGAGGCGCGGCGCACGGTCCAGCGACAGGAGGCGCTTCTGCGGGAGCACGCGCTCGAGACGCAGCGGCGGCAGAGCGAGGCCCGCTACCAGCTTCTGGCCGAGGCGGTGCCGCAGATCGTCTGGACCGCCGACGCGGCCGGGAGGATCACCTACGCCAACCCGGCCTGGACGGAATTCATCGGCATCCCTCCCCACGAGCTTTCCAGCTGGAAGCACGTCATCCACCCGGACGACCATTCCGTGGTGAAGGCTGCGCGGGACCGGGCGCGCGGGAACCAGATCGTCTTCGACGTGACGTTTCGCCTGCGTTCCCGGACCGGGGAGTTCCGCTGGCACGTGGCCAGGGCGATGCCCACCCGCGACGCGCAGGGTCGGCTCGACGGGTGGGTGGGCACGGCGACCGACGTGGACGACCAGCATCGGAGCGAGGCGCGGGCTCGGTTCCTGGCCGAGGCGAGCAGCGTGCTCGGGGCCTCGCTCGACCTCCGTGAGGTGCTGACGCGGGTGTGCACGCTGGCCGTCCCCACGCTGGCCGACGTCTGCGCGGTGCACCTCCGGGGCGAGGACGGGCTGGCGCGCGAGGTGGCGGTGGGGCCGGAGCTGGTGGAGCCGCTGGCCTCGCCCGGGCCCGAGCAGCTCGAGCGCCTGGGCGTCATCGAGGTCCTCCACTCCGGAAAGTCGGTGTTCGAGCGGAACGGAGATCCGTCGTCCACTCCGCTGGGGTTGAGCCAGTGGGCCTCGGTGCCGCTGGTGAACCGCGGGGCGGTCATCGGGGTGCTGACCCTCGGGCGCCGGCCGGGGCTGGATCCCGGGCTGTTCACCGAGGAGATCGCGCTCGAGCTGTCGCGGCGGGTGGCGCTGGCGGCAGACAACGCGCGGCTGTATCGCGAGTCGCAGGAGGCGATCCGGCTCCGGGACGAGTTCCTGTCGGTGGCGAGCCACGAGCTTCGGACGCCGCTCACTCCGCTGAACCTCAAGTTGGGGATGCTGCGGAGGTTGGCGGAGCAGGCCGAGGACAGGACGCTGCCGGCGCCGCAGGTCGCCTCGGAGATCGGCACGGCGGCCCGCCACGTCCAGCGCCTCACCAACCTGGTGGACCACCTGCTCGACGTGACGCGGATCCGGGCGGGGATGCTCCAGCTGCAGCTGGAGGTGGTGGACCTCGCCGAGGTGGTGCGGGACGCGGCGGGGCGGCTGGCGTCGGTGGCGGCAGAGGTCGGGTCGGTGATCGAGGTCGAGACTCCCGAGCGCGTGACCGGCGTGTGGGACCGGATGCGGCTGGAGCAGATCGTCACCAACCTCCTGAGCAACGCGCTGAAGTACGGCCGCGGCAACCCCGTCCGGGTGCGGATCGAGGAACAGGGGCCGGCGCACGTGCTGCTGTCGGTGCAGGACTCGGGGCTCGGCATGGACCCCTCGGTGCTCGGGCGGATCTTCGGGCGCTTCGAGCGCGGGCACTCGGGACGGAACTACCCGGGGCTGGGACTGGGGCTGTACATCACCCGGCAGATCGTCACGGCGCTCGAGGGGAGCATCGGGGTGGAGAGCGCGCCGGGGCAGGGCTCGCTCTTCACGGTCGTGCTCCCGCGGTCACGCGCGGAGCTGGAGCCGGAGACGGTGGGGGGAGTGGGCGCGCGTCAGGGTGCGCGGGGCGTGTAGAGGAAGCGCTCGGGGCGAGTGCCGCCGTCGCCGAGCCCGATGACGACCCAGGACTCGATGCCCTCGACGGTGCGGCGGTAGGTGAGGCCGTCGAAGTAGGTCGCGGAGCGGGCGGCGCGGACGAGGGGAAACTCGACGGCGCGCTCGGGGGATTCCCAGCCCTTGAGGTCGGGGGCGAAGTGCTTGAGGCGGAAGGTGAGGGAGCCGCTGGCCTCGGAGACGGTCATCAGCTCGTAGAAGCTGACCTGTCCGCTGCGGGTGCCGCGGTAGGCGCCGGCCAGGGAGCCCGCGGCCGGGGAGAGCCACGCCTCCTCGGAGATGCCGCCGAGTCCCTGACCGGTCCAGTCGCCGGCGAGCCAGGCGGCGGCGGAGACACGCGCGGGCGGTGGCTCGGCGCCGGGGGCGGCCTGGACGACGGGTGGGGTCTCAGCGACGGACGGTGGGGCGGCGGGTCGCTTGCGGACGACGCGCGAGAGGCGGACCTGCTCGGGACGTTCGCCGGGGCGGTCGATCTCGAGGAGGATGCTCTCGCCGGAGCGGCGGAGGCGGATGCCCTCGAAGGCGATCTCCTGGTCGGAGATGGAGACGAGCCTGCGGGGGTTGGGTGACTCCTGGGAGTCGCGGCCGGCGAGGAGCGCGTCGAAGCGCTTGAAGCGGAGGAGGAGGGAGCCGTCGGACTCGACGACGGTGGCGATGATGTAGCCGGCGACGCGGCCCTCACGGATGCGGCGGAGAACGCCGACCATGGTGCCGGCGCCGGGGGGGAGCCAGAACGCGTCGACGCGACCGACGGGTCCGTCGCCCTGCCACTCGCCGGCGAGCCACCGGAGCGGCTCGACGTCGCTGCGCGCCGCGGCGGAGGCAGCGGGTGCCATGAGCAGGGCAAGGCAGAGCGCTGGGAGGCGTGCGGTCATTGACCAGGGCGCCGCCCGCGACGGCGCGCGGCGGCAAGGTCTCGCATCGATCGGCGCGGGGCGCCACATCGGAATGGTCCGCCTCCGGTGCACGGGCGGCACGGTGGCCCGGCGGGGACCTCGGAGCCTTCCGATGGAGGCGTCCCCGAGCGAGGTGTCTCCCGCGGAGGTGT
>DASXGF010000164.1:0-3346 GCA_036489275.1 Myxococcaceae bacterium
ACGTCCTTCACCACGTCGACCGCGCTCTTCTTCTGGAAGAGGCGGCTTCGCACGCGGTAGGCGAGCGCGGAGATGCGGGGCCGGAGGCGGAGCTCGTAGCGCCGGTCGTCCCGGTGCGGCTCCAGGGCGGCGGCCTCCTCCACCACGCCGTGGAAGCGCAGCACGTTGCCCGAGCCCTCGTCCTCCAGCGCCACGAGGCAGGTGGTGTCGAGAAGTGAGGCGACGTCGAGGTCCAGATCGGGACGGGCGATCTCCACCCGCACGTCGAAGAGCTGGGAGAGGCCTTCGTGGACGTTGAGGCGCTCCACCCGTGCCTCGGGCGGGATGTCGTCGTGCTGCACCCCGGCGCGGAGCCTCATCGCCTCCCTCGTCAATCACCCGCCCAAAACGAAGACGACGGCGGAGAACGAGTCCCCACCGACGCCGCGGGGCGCGCACCTTAGCGCGGGGCGCCGGGTCCAGGCATCCGCCGGTCCACGAGCAAGCCCCGTCCGGCGAGCGCCCGCACCCGGTCCAGCCACGGCGTGTCGGGATCCTCCGCGGAGAGGCCCTGGACCGCACTGCCCACCTCCGTGGAGGCGGCGAGCGCCCGGAGCAAGGCGAGGTCGTCGCCGTCGAGCACGGAGGCGGACGCGAGCTCGCCTCGGCCGGGCTGCGCCTCGAGACGTGCGACCTCGCCGTCGAGCGTGAGCTGGGCGGGGAGCCGGAGGCCGGGGAGCGGCGCCAGCGGGACGGCTCGGAGCGCCTCGTCGGGCAGCACCGCGGCCTCGATGCCGGAGAGGAGCGCCTCCAGAGCCTCGGGCCCGCGGCTGTGCAGCCCGGCCACCGGGAGCTGGACCGTGAATGGGTCCCGGGCGGGCGCGCGCCGCACGCAGGCGAGCACGTGCTTCCATTCGCGGTGGCCCAGCGTCTCCAGATGGTCACGGTTTCGTTCCACCGCCGCGGCGTAGGCGGGGCCGAGCTCGGGGTGGGCGAGCGCCGCGTAGGCCACTGCCTGGGCTCCGGCGGACGCCGCGGGCGCTGCGAGGAGGACGAGCCCGAGCCGGTCGTCCGCGAGCGCGCTCCGCACCCGGGCGAGGAGGGGCGAGGCCGGCTCGAGCGGCGTGTCGAAGAGCACCAGCGCGGTGCCCGGGTCCTCGAGCAGCGCCGGGAGGGCGGCCAGCACCCGGAAGGCGAGCTCGTCTCCCCGCGGCCCCCCGTGGAGGAAGACCACCCTCGGCCCGTCGGGCGGGCAGAAGACGTACGCCGGCTGAGAGATGACCCAGCGAAAGCGCTCGCCTTTCACCGGAGCCTCGAGGTCTCCCACGCGGACGTCGAGGACGAGGCCATTGAGCCGGGCGTTGAAGCGGGTCAGCTGCGCGGCGCGCGGATTGAGATCCGTCGCCACGACCCGGCTCGCGCCGCGGCCGGCGAGCGCCAGCGCGAAGGTGCCGGCCCCGGTCCCGAGGTCGAGCACTGCGCCGTCGCACACCGCGGGCAGGTGCCGGAGCAGCTCGAGCGTGGTCGGTCCCGGACCCATGACCGCCTCCGCCCCGGCCGACGGCTCATCCCCGAGGATCCACAGCCCCTCGAGAGGAACCAGCCGGAAGGGGCAGACGAGGCCCGACGCGCCCTGCTCGAGGAGCCCGGCCTCGACGAGCCTGCGGACGAGGTCCTCGCCCAGGTCCTCGGCCGCCTCGGAGGTGGCGATGGCATCGCCGTAACAGAGGAGCAGCGCCAGGCGGTCGGCCGGCTCGCCGCGCGCCCGCAGCGTCCAGCGGACCAGGGGCAGGGACACCGCGTCCAGCTGCCCCGGGGCGACCGACTCGGCACGGGCGAGGACGTCGGGCAGGAACCCCCGCTGGCGAAAGCGCTCCCGGAGCGCCCCGAGCTCGCCGTCGGTCAGGGTCTCCAGCCCGTCGATGGGAGGGATGCGCATGCGGGAGCAGAGCAGCGTACCTCGTCGGGCGTCGCCACCCCGTGCCAACATGGTTGCGCCCATGCTCCTCGCCCCCGTCCTCGCTCTGGCCCTGCTCTCCGGCCCGCCCGCCGCCGACGACCGGGTGGACATCTCCTCGGTGCGCGACACGCTGCGCGTTCTCGACGACGGCCACGAGCACTTCCTGGTGCTCGTCCCGTTCGGCGACATGTACGAGCACTTCTACTGGGGCGACGGCAAGGACTTCTGGGCCATCACGGTCTTCGGCGGGATGCAGAGCGGCGACGAGTCGTTCGACCGCAACTTCTGGGATCCCCGGATCCGCAATCGAAGCCAGGCGAGCTTCTCCTTCCGGAACGCGAAGTACACGCTGCAGTGCGCGGAGCGGGAGACGACGTTCCGTCCCAGCGATCCGAAGCGCCAGGAGGAGATCCTGAAGTCGGCGAGCTTCCACAGCTCGCGGTGGAAGCGGCGGGCGTACGCGCTCGCGCGCGACAACGGCGGGACCTACTGGTACGTGGACCGCCCGCGCAAGGACGAGACCATGGACTTCCGTCTGTGGTCGGGTCCCCGCGGGGGGATGAAGCCGCTCAGGATGACCAACGTGGTCAGCGACTCCGCCGGCGACGTGTTCGCGACCAAGGGCGGCGACCTCAAGCTGGTGCTGGGCAAGAACGAGGCGAGCTGGGTCCAGGGGAAGAAGGCGAAGGACCTGATCCTGCTGCCGCTGGCGGACAACGCGCAGCTCATCTACGGGGACCTCGGCGTCTACACCGGCCAGCCGCTGGGGACGCCCTGCGACCTGCTCTAGGGCGCCTTCAGCTGGAGCTCGAAGGTGGGTGAGGCGACGGTGCGGCCGTCGGGGAGCACCGCATCCACGTTCCAGAGCAGGCCGCCGCCGGCAGCGCGCTGGCCGACGCCCTGGGGAAGCCGGAGCTCGTGCGCGGCAACGCCCACCGCCTGGTGCACCACGACCAGCTCCGGGGTGAGCACGGTCACGTTGTAGCTCGTCGCGCCGGGGACCTCGGACCAGCGGAGGACGGCGTCCCCCGCGGGCTGAACCGCGGGAGACTCGGAGCGGACGGTGACGGTGGCGCCGTTGCCTCGCTCCACCGGAGCCGGGCGGGGCGGGGGAGGGCGGAGCACGACCCAGAGACCCACCGCTGCCAGGGCGGAGACGGCGAGGGGGACGAGCGCCCGCCCGCGGCGAGGAGCGGCACGGGGAAGCGCGGGCGGGCGGGCCGGCGCGGTGACGGCCTCTCCGGCCTCACGGCGGACGTCGGCGAGGATTCGCCAGGCCTCGGCGCACCGGGCGCAGCCGGCGCCGTGGTCGACGAGCGCACGGACCTGCTCGAAGGGGAGCTCTCCTGCCGCGGCGGCCCAGTAGGTGTCGGGCGCGGGGCAGCCCGGGTCGTCAGTGTCGGGCAG
>DASXGF010000230.1:0-7856 GCA_036489275.1 Myxococcaceae bacterium
GCACCTCCCTCCGGCTGAAGCTGCTCGGCACGCTGGTCAGCACGCTGCCGGGATGGTCCATCGGCTCCATCCTCGACCTGGCGAACCAGAAGTCCTCCACGGTCATGGTGGGGGACAAGGTGCAGACCGCCCAGGTCCTGAGCATCGCACGCGACAAGATCATCATCGCCAACAACGGGCGGCGGGAATACATCTCCGCCGAGGCGGGTGACGGGGCGCCTCCTCCGCCGCCCATCGCGACGACCCGCCCGGTCACCGAGCCGGGGCAGTACGGCGCGGGCATCAAGGCACTCGACGACAACAACTACGAGGTTCCCCGCGGCGAGGTGGACAAGGCGCTGGCCAACCTGAACGACCTCGCGATGCAGGCGCGCATCGTCCCTGCCTTCAAGGACGGCCAGGCGGAGGGCTTCAAGCTCTTCTCCATCCGCCCCGACTCGCTCTACTCGAAGATCGGGATCGTCAACGGGGACGTCATCAAGCGCATCAACGGCTTCGAGATGAACAGCCCCGAGAAGGCGCTCGAGGTCTACACCAAGCTCAAGGACGCCAACCGCATCGACATCGAGGTCGATCGGAACGGCCAAACGCTTCGCAAGACGTACAACGTCCACTGACCCAATGACTTCGCTTCTGCCCTGCTTCGCGCTTGCCGTGCTCGCCCAGGCTGGCGCGCCGACGCAGCAGTTCCCTCCCAACGGCCCCGCCCGTCCAGTCCGCGGGCCGAGGCCAGCCCCCGGCCCGGTGGGAGCCCAGACCGCTCCCCCCGGGCAGACCACGCCCACGCAGGCCGGGCCGCCGGCGCCGGCGACCCAGGGACCGGTCCAGGCACCGGGACGTCAGACGACGCCGCCGTCGATGCCCCCCGCCGGTGAAGGGACGACGGCCGCCATCACGCCCAACTGCTCCGAGGTGCGAAAGAAGGCCCGGTTCAACGTCTACTTCGACAAGGTCGACATCGAGAAGCTGGTCCAGACCGTCTCCGACGCCACCTGCCGGACCTTCATCCTCGGCGACAACGTGCGAGGGAAGATCTCCATCATCGGCCCGGACAGCGGGAAGACGGACGTGAGCGCGGACGAGTTCTACGCCGCCTTCCTCGCCGCGCTCGACGCCAACCAGCTGGCGGTGGTGCCGCAGGGTCGCTTCTCGAAGATCGTGGAGAAGGCGAAGGCCAAGCAGAACGCCATCCCGGTGGTGGGCGCGGACGAGCCCTTCACCACCAACGAGCAGATGCTCACCCGCCTGTTCAAGATCCGCTACGCGGACCTCGAGCCGCTGCGAGGCGTGGTCCAGCAGCTCGTCAGCCAGAACGGCGACACCATCCCCTTCCAGCCGGACACGCTGATCGTCAACGACATCGGCTCGAACATGCACCGCCTCGAGCGGATCATCGAGCAGCTGGACAGCCGCTCCAGCTCCGACGAGATGCGGGTCATCCAGGTCCGCTACGCCAACGCCAACGACCTGGCCACCACCATCCAGAAGCTCTTCGACGCCAAGGCCAACCGGCCCGGCGCTCGCCCGGGGCTGTCGGTGAGTCCGGTCCCGGGTCCCACCGGGCCACCGCAACCCGGTGCGCCGCCGCCGGGGAGTCCGGTCATCGCCCCGGGCGGGGCCGTGTCCGGCCCGGCCACGGTCACCACCCTCATCGCCGACGAGCGCACCAACAAGCTGGTGGTGGTGGCGACCCCGGCGGCGAACGAGCGGATCGACGCGCTGCTGAGGGAGATCGACGTCCCCATCAGCGGCGAGGGGCGAATCAACGTCTACGCGCTGCAGAACGCCAACGCCGAGGATATCGCCGCCACGTTGCAGTCGCTGGCGCAGGGCACGGCCAACCGGCCGCGCGCCCCCGGTCAGCCGCCGCCGAACATCCCCGGCCAGGCGCCGGCACCGCCGCGCCCGGGCGGGCCGGCAGGAGTCACCGCCGCCGAGCTCTTCTCGGGCGAGGTCAAGATCTCTCCGGACAAGGCAACCAACTCGCTGGTGGTGGTGGCCAGCCAGGCCGACTTCCGGAACCTGGTGAGGGTCATCGAGAAGCTCGACCTCCAGCGGCGCCAGGTCTTCATCGAGGCGGTCATCATGGAGGTGGACCTGGACCGGCAGACCCAGTTCGGCATCAGCCTTCATCAGGGCTACACGGTGAACACCAGCCAGGGCCAGGCCGCGGGCATCGTGGGCACGAAGTACACGACGACCGGCGTCCCCCCCTCGTTCTCGCTCACCAACCTCGCCTCCTACGGCGGATTCCTCGCCGGGCTGCAGGGGCCAACCATCCCCGCGTTCGACAAGCTCGGCCTGTCGATCCCCTCGTTCGGAATCATCCTGCACGCGCTGCAGCAGAGCTCGGACGTCAACGTGTTGAGCACGCCGCACCTCCTCACCAGCGACAACGAGGAGGCGGAGATCACCGTGGGGCAGAACGTTCCCTTCCAGGCGGGCTTCGCGCCCCAGCTGCCCACCGGAACCGGCACCACGCTCCCCACCGGCTCGCTGGCCGGCGCGGGATCGCTGCTGGGCGGCATCGGGTCGTACTACGCGCCCATCAACCGCCAGAACGTCGAGCTGAAGCTGAACATCAAGCCGCAGATCAACGCGAGCGACTACATCCGGATGGTGATCAACGAGAGCACCGAGGAGATCGCCTCCACCGACCCGGTGCTCGGCCCCACCACCAGCAAGCGCACCGCCAAGACGACGGTGGTCGCCAAGGACCAGGAGACGGTGGTCATCGGCGGAATCATGCAGGAGCGGACCATCGAGTCCGTGGGCAAGGTCCCGGTCCTCGGGGACATCCCGCTGCTCGGCTACCTCTTCCGGGAGACCAGTCGGCACAAGATCAAGACCAACCTCCTGCTCTTCCTGACCCCGTACATCATCCGTGACGCCTCGGACTTCCGGCGCATCTTCGAGAAGAAGATGGCCGAGCGGCAGCGCTTCGTGGAGGAGTTCTACGGGCAGGTGCCCGGGTACGACGTGCCGATCGACTTCGGCCGCAAGTCCGGTCCGCTGGGGAGGATGAACCAGATCGTCATGCGCGACGAGCTCAGGGTCGAGAACGGCGGGCCCGGTCTTCCCGGCGAGTCGGTCTACCGTCCCGGCCAGCTCGGCCCCGGTGCCCCGCGCCAGCAAGGGCCGCAAGGACAGCCAGGCCAGCAGGCGCCGACGGCGCCCGGGGACATCGGCCGCGATCTGCTCCAGTCGGTGCAGCCCACCCCGGCTCCGACGCCAGCCGGACCGCTCGGGCCGGGAGGAACGGCGGCTCCTGCACCTCAGCCCTCACCCGACACGACCGCCCCGTCCGCGCCACCGTCCGGGACCGTGCAGCCTCCACCTCCGGCGCAGACCTCGCCTCCGCCGGCCCAGACCACTCCGCCGCCGTCCTCGGACGAGCGCTTGCAGGTCCAGCCTCGTTAGTCAGCTCGCATGCGTGAACCGACCGAAGTCCGTCCTCCTCGCTCCACCGCGCAGACCTCGATGGTCGGGCGTCCGCTGGGGGAGATCCTCCGGTCCGTCGCCGGGCTGACCGAGGCGGCGCTGGAGGAGGGGCTCCGCGCACAGGCCGACGAGGGAGGTCGCCTCGGCGAGGTGCTGATCGCCCGGAAGGCGGTCTCGGCGGACGACGTGGCCAAGGCCCTCGCCCTGCAGCTCGACCTGCCGTACCACGCGCAGATCTCGCTCGACGCGGTGGACGCGGAGCTGGTCCGCCAGGTGCCGATCAACTTCGCCAAGCAGGCGCTGATCCTCCCGCTGGGGCTGGAGGGCGAGTCGGTCGCGCTCCTGGTGGGCGACCCGCTCGACACCACCGTGCTGGACCACGCGCGGATGCTGCTGCAGCGCAACGTCTCTCCGCACGTGGCCACGCCAGCGGTGATCGTCGACGCGATCAACGGCGTCTACGACCGCGCGGTGAACGAGGCCGAGCAGCTGGTGGGCGAGATGGAGGCCCAGGACCTCCAGAGCCTGGCCCACGAGCTGGAGGAGCCGCAGGACCTCCTCGACACCGACGACGAGGCGCCGATCATCCGGCTGGTCAACTCCCTCCTCTTCCGCGCGGCGAAGGAGCGGGCCAGCGACATCCACATCGAGCCGATGGAGCGCGAGCTGCTGGTGCGCTTCCGGATCGACGGCGTCCTTCAAGAAATCATCAAGCCGCCCAAGCGGTACCAGAACAGCATCGTCAGCCGCGTGAAGGTGATGGGGCAGCTGAACATCGCCGAGAAGCGGCTCCCGCAGGACGGCCGCATCCGCATCAAGCTCGCCGGACGCGACATCGACATCCGTCTATCGACCATCCCCTGCACGTTCGGGGAGCGCATCGTGATGCGTCTCCTCGACAAGAACACCACCCTCCTGGACCTGACGGACATCGGCATGGGCCGGGACACGATGAACGGGATGGATCAGGTCATCCGGCGCTCGCACGGAATCATCCTGGTCACCGGCCCCACCGGCTCCGGGAAGACGACCACGCTCTACGCCGCGCTGAGCCGGATCAACACCCCGGACCTCAACATCCTCACCGTCGAGGACCCGGTCGAGTACCAGCTCCGCGGCATCTCGCAGATGGCGATCAACCCCAAGATCGGGCTGAGCTTCGCGGCGGGGCTCCGGAGCTTCCTCCGCCAGGACCCGGACGTGATCATGGTCGGCGAGATCCGCGACCGGGAGACGGCGGAGATCGCTATCCAGGCCTCGCTCACCGGCCACCTGGTCTTCTCCACCGTCCACACCAACGACGCCGCCAGCGCCATCACCCGACTGGTGGACATGGGCGTCGAGCCCTTCCTCGTCGCCTCCTCGCTGATGGCGGTGATGGCCCAGCGCCTCGTCCGACGGGTGTGCCCGCACTGCCGGGAGGCCTACCAGCCCACGGCCGAGGAGCTGAAGGAGGTCGCGCTCACCCCGGATGCCGTGGCACGCGCGGGAAATCCCAGCATCTACCGGGCGAAGGGATGTGACGCCTGCGGCGGAACCGGGTTCCGCGGCCGGACCGGGATCTACGAGCTGCTCCTGGTGGACGACGACATCCGCCAGCTGACCCTGAAGAACGTGGACTCGACGTCCATCAAGCGCTCGGGCGTGGCGAAGGGAATGCTCACCCTGCTCGACGACGGGGCGCGCAAGGTGCTGGCCGGTGAGACCACGCTGGCCGAGGTGCTGAGCGTCACGCAGGAAGACATCTGAGGTCGATGCCGGTCTTCGAATACAGAGGGCTCACGCCCGCCGGGAAGCAGGTGAAGGGCCTCCTCGAGGCGGACAGCAGCCGTTCGCTCCGCCAGCAGCTGAAGCGCTCGGGGGTGTTCCTCACCGACGTGCTGGCCGAGCGCGAGTCGACGACCCCCGCGCGCGCCAGGAACGGAGGCGGGAACGGCACCGCGGTCGCGGCGGCGAAGCCCTCCATGGCCAGCCGCGAGGTCCAGTTCGGGAAGCTGATCCGAGGACGGGTCAGCTCCGACGACGTGGCGATCCTCACCCGCCAGCTCTCGACCCTGCTCCACGCCGGCGTGACGCTGATCGAGGCGCTGACCGCGCTGGTCGATCAGACGGAGAAGGAGCGGCTGAAGCGCATCGTCTCCGACGTGAAGACCCGGGTGAACGAGGGCAGCTCGCTCGCGGACGCCCTCGGCCAGCACGGGAAGGTCTTCGGGTCGCTCTACGTGAACATGGTGCGGGCCGGCGAGGCCTCCGGCGCGCTCGACGCGGTACTGGCCCGGCTCGCCGACTTCACCGAGGGACAGGCCAAGCTGCGGCAGAAGGTCGTCGGGACGCTCATCTACCCGGTGGTCATGACGATCATCGGAAGCGGCATCCTCGCCCTGCTGATGACGGTCGTCGTCCCGAAGGTCACCAAGATCTTCGAAAGCATGAAGGTCACGCTACCCTGGACCACCCGGCTCCTGATCTTCACCAGCAACATGCTGGCGAACTGGTGGTGGCTGGTCTTTCCGCTGATCGGGCTCGCCATCGGCGGGTTCGTCCGGTGGAAGAACAGCCCCAAGGGCCGGCCGGTGTGGGACCGCTTCGTCCTGCGGGCACCGGTCTTCGGCAGCCTGGTCCGGATGCTCTCGATTGCCCGGTTCAGCCGCACCCTGGCGACGCTGCTCCGCAGCGGCGTGCCGCTCCTGACGGCGATGGACATCACCAAGAACGTCGTCAGCAACGGCGTGCTCGCCGGGGTGGTGGAGAACGCCCGGGACGCCATCCGCGAGGGCGAGAGCATCGCCGGGCCGCTGAAGCGCTCGGGCGAGTTCCCCCCGCTCGTGCACCACATGATCGCCATCGGCGAGCGATCCGGGCAGCTGGAGGAGATGCTGCTGAACGTCGCCGACAGCTACGAGAACCAGGTCAGCGTGCGGATCGGTGCGCTGACCGCGTTGATGGAGCCGCTGATCATCGTCGCCATGGGCGTCGCGGTGGCCTTCGTCGCCTTCAGCATCCTGATGCCGATCCTCCAGCTCAACACGGCGATCCGATGAGTCCGGCAAGCTCCAGATTCGAGAGGTGGATCACCGGGCTCACCGCGGCGACGGTGCTCGCGGTCGTCGTCGCCCTGCTCGGGCTGGGCATCGCCTTCTACGGGCCAGGGGCGCAAGCCCGGGCCCTCCATCCCCAGATCCGCCCCACGGCGGAGGGAGTCACTCCATGAAGCGCAGTTACAAGGGCCGCCGCGCCCCACGCGGCATGACGCTGATCGAGATCATGGTCGTGCTGGTGATCCTCGGTCTCATCGCCTCGGCTGTCGTGATCGCCGTCTTCCCGCAGCTGCAGAAGGCGCGCGTCGACCAGACCACGCTGAGCATGGGGAACCTCGACAACGCCCTGAAGCTCTACAACGCGCGGAAGGGAAAGTTCCCCGACACGGCGACCGGGTTCAAGGCGCTCATGGACATGGAGATCATCGACAAGGCGCCCAAGGACGCCTGGGGGAACGACTTCGTCTACACCCTCGAGAACGGTCGGCCGGTCATCACCTCCTACGGGGCGGACGGGGTTCCCGGAGGCACCGGCTACGACGCAGATCTCAGCAGCCGCCCGCAGGCCACGGCCACGAACAAGTGAGGCGGTGAGGTGAGCGGCCGGTCGAGAGCGTGGAGGATCGTGCGCCGTTTCCTGACGGTGATCGGGACGGCGTTCGTGACCCTGCTCGCGCTCGGCGTGCTGTTCGTCCTGGTCTACTCGCTCGGGTTCATTCGCTGGGACCGGCACGACGGCCTCGACGCCGACGTCTCGAACGTCTCCTCGGAACTCTCGGTCCGCTGATGTCCCGCCGCGCGCACAGAGGCCTCACCCTGATCGAGCTGCTGGTGGCGCTCGGCGTCGCCGCATCGCTCTTCGCGGCGCTCATCCTCGGGCTCGGCGCGCTGACCGGTGCCCGAGCCCGCCAGGCGATGGGTGAGCTCGGAGCGGCGGCCCGCTCGCTCTACGACACCGCGGCGCTGACCGGGAACACCTGCCGGCTGGTGCTGCTCCTGCCCCGGGACGACTCGTCCGAGTTCTCCTACCGCGCCGAGTGCGCCAGCGGGCCGGTCACCAGCGCGATGGACCGGGACCAGGAGATCCGCGACGCGACGAAGGCCGCGGTCGAGGCCTACCGGAAGGGAAACCGCGCCAGCAGCCGCACGGCAGCACCGCTGCCGGATCCGAGAGCGGCGGCGAGCGGCTACGGCTCCTATGGCGGCTACGGTTCCCCCGGTTCGTCTGGCTCGTCGGGCTCCACGCTCCTCGACCTGCTCGACGCGGAGAAGGCCCGGGTGGAGAAGGCCGCCGCGTACTCCGCCTTCAGCACTCCGGAGATCCAGCCGCGCAAGATGAGCGGCGTCCGCGTCTCGGTCTGGACCTCTCACCAGAAG
>DASXGF010000262.1:0-1708 GCA_036489275.1 Myxococcaceae bacterium
GCGGTTCCAGTCTCCCGAGCTCGGCGGCAAGCCCGAGCTCCGGGGCTATCTGCTCGGCGAGCTGCTCCGGGGCGGGGTGGTCGAGGCGCGGGTCCTCGAGTCACGCGCCGAGTCGACCGGTCCGGGAGAGGTGCTCTACACCGGCCGGTTGCTGCTCGGCCGGACCTCCGGGGGAATCGACCTCGGACAGCGCGCGGTGGAGGCGACCTTCGCCGACGAGAACGGGACGTGGCGGGTGGTGCGCGCGCACGTCGAGGCCCTGCGGTAGCGAGATCCTTCAGATGCCGCTGAGGATTCTCCAGCCCTCGGGCCCGCGCCTGAGCTCCATCTTCTTGATGTCCGACTCGGTCATGGGCTTGCCGTTGAGCTTGAACTGCGAGACCCAGGTGTAGACCGCCGTCGCGCGGTCGCCCTTCACGTCGATGGCCTTGATCTCGATGCGCACCGCGATGTCCTGCAGCTTCGCCAGCCGCTGGGGGAGCACCGTGCGCAGCCGCTGGATGTCGATGTCGTCTTCCGGGGTGAGCGTGCCGGCGTTGTCGCGGAACTCGGGGTCGACCAGGGCAAGGATCCCGTTGGTGTCCCGGGCCTCGAGCGCCCCGTTGTAGCGGGTGATGGTGTCGATGATCGCCCGGGTGTCCCCGGTGTCCTCCAGGTCGGTCCCGGGGATGTGGTGCGGTCCGCATCCGGCCAGGGCGACCAGCGCGAGAAGGGAAAGGAGGGCGCGCCTCACGCCTTCCCCGCCCGCTGCTCGGCGATGTACCGGTCGAGCACCGGTGCCTCGGCGTCGAGGATCTTCAGACCCTCGGAGTGGATCAGCCGCTCGCCGATCATCGCCAGCGGCTTGAGGAGGAAGGGCAGGAGCAGCTTGATCTCCCCGTCCAGCGTGCGCTCGGTGCGTCCGCCCGAAGCACGGAGCCGGAGCGTGCCGGTATTCACCAGCATCCTGGAGATGGACTGGCTGGTCGGCACGTTGCTGAAGCTCATCTCCTTGCGGTTGCGATCGTAGGTGGACTGCTCCACGAAGGCGAACCACTCCGGTGGCACCTTCTTCGTTCCGATGGACGGAATGACCGGACGCGGCCGGTACCGGACCCGGCGGCGCACCAGGGGACCTTCCTCTTTGCGCTCCAGTGCCTGGACCTCCAGGAGGACCCCATGGTGCTGCAAGAGGTAGTCCAGGTAGCGAGGGTCGAGCATCGCCTGCTCGACCTCCTCCACGGTCCCGTTCAGGAATTGCCGCTTTTCGAAGCGCATCGCGGCGGTGCGGCTTAGCGGAAAGGGCCGCGAGGCACCAGGGGACCGTTGAACGTACGCTCCTCGAACGCGCAGCGCGCGTGCCATTCTGTCACCTCGGCGCGCACGGAGTCGGACAGATCCGGCATGCGACCGAGGTCCGAGCGCACCGCGGCGCAGTCCCCGGCCCGGTAGTGCGCGGACACCAGTAGACGCCAGGCCTCGCGGTTGACCTGCTCCGGCAACGTGGCGGACAGCGCGCGGCCGAGCGCCTCGGCGGCCTCGCGGGGGATGTTCAGCGCGAGCAGCCGCCGGCCGAGGAGGTAGTTGACGACGCCGTCCTCCGGTGCGAGCTGGCGCGCGCGCTCCAGCGCCCAGAGTCGGAGCTCGTCGCTGCTCGCGTCGAAGAAGGCGTGGAGCTCGGCGCGGATGCGGGAATCGGCGAGCGCCACCCGCTTCACCTCGGCCTCTC